>CAYJQZ010000016.1:8028-13063 GCA_964372555.1 Candidatus Woesearchaeota archaeon
CAAATGGAAATATATTCATTATAAAATACTTTGAATAAAAATCTGATATATTTGGATAAAGTTCTGCTATTACTGAATAAATTCTTGTAGCTGTTTTTTCTTTTTGTAATTTTTCTAATTTTTCTGGATATCCTAATTTAGATATTAAAATATTTTCATCTGTAAATGCAATGCCTGTTTGATTACAACCAAATCTCCCAGGATTTAGTGCTATAAGTAGATCTTTATTTTTATTATCAAAGTGATATTTATCTATAAAGAATTGAAATCGTTTCCAATGATTTTGATATGGATTAACAAGTGTCCATTCTTTTGGCATGCCTTTGAATGCGTTGATTTCTTTAATTGATTTATATAATTCTAGAATTTTCTGTTTTTGCATAATAAGAACAATTTTTATTTTTATATAAAAAGGTTTGTTATTGGTTGCTTACGTAGAATCTTCCACCAGTGTCTCTTGCTACTTGCGTTAGACCTTCTCTAGTAAAGTCACTTACTCCTATTCCTATTGTTGAAATTTTTACTTCTCTTTCCCGTGCTAAACTTATAACGCCTTGTGGTCTATAACTAGATTCATTATCATCGCCATCAGATAAAACTGTAAGCCTGGTATTTGGTTGCATATTACTGACTACTCTACCTACAGAATCCCATAATGGGGTTCCACAATCTGGGGCTATATCTCTAAATGCATCTACTCTTCTTAATCCAATGCAACCATTAAATGTATATAGTTGCACACCAGTTGGATAATTATAACCAACAACAGTATTCCACTTATTTCCTTGCATAGAGCCTGTTGCATCTATTAAATAAACTTCAGCAGGAAGTAAATCAAGTGCTCTTGCTAATATCTGTTCGTCTGCTATGACAATTACTCTTCTATTTCTTCTATGTGCTTCTTGTGTGGCACCACTATCTACAATATTCTCTTCTCCATATGACACAGAATTAATACTTCCTTGGTATCCAAATGCATTAAGATAATGGGCTACACCTTCTGCTCTCCTAATTCCTAATTCAAGATTTTCTTCGATACTTCCTCTTATATCACAATGACCTTCAACTATTACAGATGCTGCTCTTCTATGTCCTCTATAAAATCTAGATAAATCTCTTAAGTCTGTTTCAGAAAGTTCCCATGAATTTGTTCTAAAATATAATGTAAGTTTGTTTCTATCTATAGAATTTTCTAAATCTATCCTAGGAGTTCTACGTGCCTGTCTACGTCTTCTAGCCCTGCCAAATGCCGTGCCTTCTATTGCTATATCTAATACTAAAGCACCTAATCCAAATAAAAATGCTCTTCTGCCTTCGTCTACCATTTATATAATAAAAAAACAAAATTTTATAAAGTTATAGGCTGGGCGGCGGGCCACAGTATCTACAGCCAGATACAATATTTGTATGTGTAGATGTGTGCTGTGTCATTGAAAAACCAGATACATTGCTTGATACTCTTGATGCTAGGTTTCCTGGTGGTACTTGCGTAGTACTTGGTGCAGTTGCTGTGCTATATCCTGTATTACTAAATGCACCGCTTGCTGCATATGAAGATAAAACAGTATTTACTCCTTGGTTTCCAACTGGGGCCACACTATAATTTGTCGGAGAAAAAGATTGTGAGGCTATTGCTTGCCTATATGGATTATCTATATTTTGAACCATTGGCGATGATATAGGGGAATAACCTCTAAACTGATTAATTTGATTATTATAAAATGACTGATAACTTGGTTTTGGTTGTATACTTTGACTAATTTGGGTTGAAATCTGTTTTTGTTCTGCTGGTTTAGCTATTAGTACTTCCTTTGTGTCTAGTAAAATAAAGTCACATATTTTTTCTGTTTTAGGATTTTCCCAGTTTAACTTAAAGAACACAGCATTAGCTATTTTTACAGATACGAGGATACCTTCTTTCTCCAATATTTTTAGAGTTTCGTGAACCCAGCTTACACTTATGTTTAGAATTCTTGCTATTTGGTTTACATTATATCCCTCTTTGTTTGTTAGTAATAATTTAATGATTTGTTTTTGTTTTTCTGTTATCATTCTGTTTTACCGAATGTTTTATTCTTTTTTATATAATTATTCTGTATTACCGAATATATAAAGGTTTTGGTCTTATAAGGCTTAATAAGGGCTTTTTGAAGGATTTTCATAAAATTGGAGGAAGGCTTTTTGAATTTCAGAATTTTAATAGTTAAAAAATGGAAATAGAAAAAGATATAAATACACATACATACACTTATTATATGTCAACAAAAACAATTACCATAACTACTGAAGCTTATGAAAAACTTGCAGTACTAAAAGGATCTAAGGAAAGTTTTAGTGATGTAATAAATAAGATAACTGGAAAAAATTCTCTATTTGACTTAATTGGAATCTTATCTAAAGAAGAAGCAGATGAACTTGAATCCAATGTAACAGCTCTTAGAAAGAAGATGAGAAAAGACATAGATAGAAGGGTTTCACAACTACAATGATATTTGACACTTGTTTTATTATTGATCTTATGAAGAACGATGAAAGGGCTGTAGCTAAGCTAAATGAACTTGCTAGGAAGGGAGAACCACAACTAATCACTGCGGTTACTATTTTTGAACTATTTACTGGTTTGGCAAGAAGCAAGAAATATCATTTAGAAAAAGACAAAATAATGAAATTTACATTGGGACAAATAGTCCTTCCATTAGATACTGAATCTGCTGAAAAAGCTGGAGAAATTGATGGTACGCTAATAAAAGATGGAAAAACAAGTGATGCTGTAGATAGTATGATTGCTGGAATTGCTATTATAAAGAAAGAGAAACTTTTAACGAGAAATATAAAGGATTTCTCTGTAATCAAAGGTTTAGAAATAGAAAAATATTAAGATTATAAAGTGCATAGAATATTTGAGAAATAAAAAAGTATGAAATTTGATTATATTGGTATAACCATGGAAACTGTGCGTGTAAAGGTAAGGGGCTGGGGAAGATCTCTGGGTTTAGTAATTACTTATAAGTAACATCTATATATTTCAATAACACTCATTAAGTTAACACTAGACAACTTTATAAACTATTTCTTATTCTTATTTTCTATGGAATTACCCCAGGAATTAGAGGTTTGGTATGTAATACCAACAATAAGGAAAGAGCTAACTTTAGCGATGAAAGAGAATGGGCTAAAGCAGGTAGAAATAGCTAGAAGATTGGGTGTTACAAAGGCTGCTGTAACCCAATATGTTAATGAAAAGAGGGGCAATGAAATAAAGCTTAATAATAAGATTAAACAAGAGGTAGCTATTTCTGCTAAAAAAATTAACGATCCAATTGACGTTGTGAGAGAGATACAATATTTATTACAAGTAACTAGAGATGAAAAAGTAATTTGCCAGATTCATAAAAGTATTGAAAAGGGTTTTGATAATTGCAATGTTTGTTTTGAAAAACCATTAATACAAATGGGAGCTAAAAGATGAAAGAAATATACTTAGATAATGCTGCAACTACAAAAGTGAGAGAAGAAGTAAAGAATGAGATGTTAAAATATTTTGATGTAGTTTATGGCAATCCTGGAAGTTTTCATGGAAAAGGTTTAGATGCTAAAGATGCAATTGAGGATGCAAGAGAGAGAGTTTCTAAATTAATTAATGCTAAACCTAAAGAAATAATTTTTACTGGCGGTGGAACTGAAAGTATAAATTTAGCTTTGAAAGGGTTAGCTAAAGCAATGAAAAGCAAAGGAAATCATATAATTACAAATAAAATTGAACATCATGCTGTTCTTAATAGTTGTGAATATTTAGAAAAATATGAAGGGTGTGAAGTTACTTATTTGGATGTGGATGAATATGGAATGGTTAATCCTAAAGATGTTGAAAAGGCAATAAAGCCAAATACAATTCTTATAACTATTATGTATGCTAACAATGAGATTGGAACAATAAATCCTATTGAAGAAATTGGAAAAATAGCTAGAAAAAATAATATTTATTTCCATACAGATGCCTGCCAGGCTGCTGGATATTGTGATTTAGACGTAGAAAAATTAAATTTAGACATGATGACTATAAATGGAAGCAAGATGTATGGACCAAAGGGTGTTGGAATGCTATATGCTAGAACTGGAATTCAATTAATTCCTTTAATACATGGCGGAGGACAAGAAAGAAATTTAAGATCTGGAACTGAAAATGTTTCTGGAATAATGGGTTTTGCAAAAGCATTTGAATTAGCTCAAAGTGAAAAAGATGAAGAAGTTTTAAGATTAACTAAATTAAGAGATAAACTAGTAAATGGAATTGTAGAAAATATACCTAAAACATTTTTGAATGGGCATCCAACTAAAAGACTTCCTAATAATGCTAACGTAACTATTTTAGATATAGAGGGAGAGGCTTTGACTTTATACTTAAATGAATATGGAATTTATACTTCAACTGGAAGTGCCTGTACTTCACAGACTTTAGATCCTAGTCATGTTGTTATTGCTACTGGTTTGCCTTATGAAGCTGCACATGGAAGCATTAGATTTACTTTGGGAAGAGAAACTACTGAAGATGATATTAATAAAGTTTTAGAAGTTTTACCTGGAATTGTAAAAATATTAAGACAAATAAGTCCTGTTAATGTAAAAGAAGAACATATAGCTGAGGCAAGGAGTAGAAAATAAAATGGAAATACAAACACAATCAAAATTAAGCTTACATCCAGATGTTAAAGCTAAAGTTGAAAGCAAGAAATGGTTTTATACTGATACTGTTAAAGAACATTTTTTCAATCCTAAAAATATTTTTATAAGTGATGCTGAAGCAGATGAATATGCAAAAAATTGTGATGGTGTTGGTATGGTTGGAAGCGCCCAATGTGGTGATGCAATGAAAATATGGATTAAAGTTGACAAAGAAAATGATAAAATTATTGATTGCAAATTTAATACATATGGTTGTGCATCAGCTTTAGCTTCAACTTCTATATTAACTGTGATGGTAACTGAAAATGATGGAATGAAAATTGATGACGCATTAAAATTAAAACCTCAGGAC
>CAYJQZ010000017.1:0-12790 GCA_964372555.1 Candidatus Woesearchaeota archaeon
GCTATCTATATTATCATTATTAAAAGGTATAGAAACTACTTTCCCAAATTTATATAAACTCAATCCACAATCGCCAACAGCAGTCAATATAGAAGCATTATGTATAATCTTACAATCAACACAGGTTTGTTTTGCTCTCAAATATAAATCAACATGCGTAGTAGCAGAAAATACATCACCTTTAACTAAAAAAGCGACATCATGATACAAAGCATTTCCAACAATGTCTAATTCTATCTCAACTGAATCCCTATCAAGAACTAAAATCTTCTTATCAACTAACATCTCCAATTTCTCAATATCAAAACCTAAAAAAGAAGTATAGTTTTCCAAGTAAACAAAATCACATTTCTTAATTATTTCTAATGCATTTATACTAATATCATTCTCATTCCCTAATCCAATACCAATTAAGTATAACATAAAAATATAACTCTAAAAAACTTTATAAGATTACCTTTTAATCAGCTTACCAAATTTAATTACGAATAAGCTAATTAATCCGCCTGCAGCAAAAGAAAGCATATTATATCCTAAAAAATAAACAATAAACGGCAAGAAAAACCAAACACAAGAATATACTAAATAAATCCCATTTTTATTGTAAAATAATAAACTTCCATAAGGCAAGCCATAAATAAAAATTAAAGAAGATCCTAAAAAACTTAAACTATTATTAAAAAAACTAGAAGCTAGACCAAATCCAAAATAAAAATATTCGTTTCTAAAGAATATACCAAATAATACACCAAAAACAAACAAAACCAATTCAAAAGAATAATATAAAAATATTAAAGGTAATAAAAATAATATAAAAAGCTCTAATATTTTAAAATAAATTAATCCAGCCCTCAATTCTTCTTTAGTAAACTTTGCTGTAAAATAACCTAGAATACTGCCTAAAAATGCAACTATAAAATAAACCATAAAAATTTAAGAAAATAGAACTATAAAAACTTTTTTACCTTAAATCTGGTTGTCTTGTTCTAGAACCTGGCAATAAATCAGTAACATCAAATCTTCCAACAACCTCAATAAATCCGCTACTATTTGAGTTCTCTTCTCCGCCAACAGCAGCACTTACACTTTCATAACCAAATCTAACATCTAAATTCCTTCCACCACCGCCAACACTAACTCCAGTTCTTCTAACTATGCCATCAACAGGCAATACTAATCTAGCATCAAAGTGAAGTCTTCTATTATAAGCTAAAGGAGTTACACCCACAGTGGCATAAGCTTGATAACCGCCAACAGAATCAACAGTTAAATGTCTCCCATCTACACGACCAGTATTCTGCTGCTCCTGAACTCTTGCAAGAGCTCCCCCTGATAAATCATTTCTCCAAGCTAAACTATAAGTCTTATCATGCTCAACACCAATACTTGCCTCAACTGGCATTCTATTCAATCTTCCACCAAAGTTTGTGCCTGCCCTAATTACTCTTCTTCCCCTATCACCATAATCAGTATCAAATCCAAAAGGAGTATGCTGTTCAACTTCAACAAGCTCTCCTTCAACATTAGCTTCAACACCCCAATAAAATTCTCCCCTATTATTTGCAAGCAACCTTGGCATTGTTAAACTAACACCAGCTCTTAAGCCAGTTGCATCCTCTCCAAATTTATTTCCATCATAATTAAATTTTGTATCTTGAACTAAATAACCAGCAAATGCTCTTCCATGTAATTCAGATCTTCTACCTCTAGCTAGATCTACACTGCCACTAACACCAACTTGTCTATCACTTATACTACTATTTTCACCTAATGATAATCTAGTATCTATATCACCTGCAGCAAAGCTTCTACTTCCAACTCCAGCATAAACACCGCCAGCTAAACTTCCATTTCTATTCTGAGCACCAACTACGCCTTCTAATTCATAACCTAAACCACCAAAACCTGTATCTGAACCTGGGAATTGTGAACGATAACGCCCCATAGTTCCGCTAGCTCGAGCAGCTGCAACAAATGTATTTCTTCTTCTAAAAGGAACTGCACCACCCAAAACTTGTTCTCCACTAACATCATCAGCTGCACCAGTATCTATAGTATTAACTGTGACCCAACCACTAGGCGCTGGCTCTGGTCTTGCTTCGCCTGCAGTTTCTTCAATTATAACTTGTCGAGCAGGAGGCTGTGGTTCTGTGATTACTACTCTTGTTGGAGGTTGTGATTGTGAAGCAGGACTTTGAGGATCTGGTTGTGGGGCAGCGCCACTATCTTCATCACCAAAAACAACTTCACCAATATTAGCACGAAAACCCTCAGCTATTCTTGCAACTCTTCCAGCTGGAACTCCTCTTAAACCTGGTTTTGTGTATAAACCTGCACTAAAGTAACCATCTCCATCAACTATGCTAGGCGGAATAACCACACGCCCATCATCAGCAAATTCTACAGGAAAAACAACATCATCTCTGCCACTAGCACCAGGGTCTTTATCAACCAATCTTAAAACTAAATCTGTTGCTCCATAAGTTCTATTATTAAAAGGAGCATAACGTGAAGGAGCATTTGGAATATTAACTACAACATCATGCTTTAAAACAACATAAGTTGCGCCCTCAACTTCTTCTACACCAAGTAAAGGATTGCTATCAAAATGTCTAGAAACAAAATCTGGGCCCATAAGAACAACTTCTTCTAATCTTCTACCAAGATTAACACTAGTATCCAAAGGAGTATCTTGCGCTCTGGCATATACACTACCTAAAGCAATTCCAAATGCAGTCACGCCAGCAATTATTCTTCTATTCATCCCTAAAACCCTCCAAGGCTAAATTTGTTATCACACATGAGTAAAGACTAATATTTAAACCTTTTTATCTTCCCCCACTTAAAGTATTATCATAAAATAAACTTTCTCTTCTAGGCAAAAAACCAGGAGCTTCTGGAACAGGTTCATCACGAACTCCAACTCTCAATTCTAACTTTCTAGTTTTTCTTACTCTATTACTTCCAGTTCTACCCAAACCAACATCTAAATTGTAAACGCCACGATCACGCAAAATAAATCTAACTACATCATCATCGTAAACATCACCACTAAGAAGATAAACACGACCAGCAGTATGAGCACTTGGACTAGCTGCATAAGAAAAATTTCCTGCTTTCACAATTCTTTCTCCATCATTAGCAGCCCTACAAGTATAGGCTAAACCAGCTGAAACACTAAGTGGCGCATAACTAAAATCTCCTCCGCTTAAAATTTTTCTCATAGGAAGTTCTCTGCCACTTTCATCAACACACCTTACATCATAAGAAAAACCAACATTTCCACTTGCTCTATTTTCTAAATTTGAATCATTATTTTCTTGAGTATCAGGAACTTTTGTTGCTCTTCCAGTAGGTTCAGCGCCTTGTGTAACACCAACATTATGATTATTAACATGTCTTCCTCTAAGCAAATACCAAGCTGTTCCAATACCTAAAACAGCCACCCCAACAATCGCTGCAGTTCTAATTGCTTTTTTTCTATCAAATGCCATTTTATCTACCTGAACCTCCAGGTGCTCTTCCAAATCTTATTCTAGCCATACGCCAACCATCAGCAGCAGCAGGTAAACTAACTCTCCTTCTTCTCAAAGAATCTGCTAAAGATTGACCAAATCCACGAACAACATCATCACTTGGTTCAGCTAAACCATAATCAGCAACACTTCCATTTTCTTCAACACGATATCTAAATTGGAAACTACGTCCTATAAGATTAACACTATTATTTCTCTCATATTCCTGACGTCTTGCCATTACATATTCTGCTCCCCTGCCCATAAGAAGGGGATTATCATCTCTGAAAGGACTCTCTAAAATTAAAGTGTAACCATTACCTTCATCTACAACTGTTCCAGCACCAGCTCCACTAGGTCTAGCAGTACCAGAACCAGTTCTAGAAGTTATTCCAGAACGAGGAGCTGTTCCTCTTTTAGTAGTGCCTCTTGGGGCAGTAGCAACTCTTCCAGTTGTAGGACCACTAGGCCCTGCAACAACTCTTGTATCTCTCGCTAAAACATAAACTCTAGGTGATCTTGTTTTTGTATGCGCTCCACTATCAGTAACACGACTTTCATCTGCATCTTCATAAACATTACCATGATTATCTGCATCCCAAAGATTAAATGCTTCTCCAATTTTACTTGGAGCAGGCAATGGTGCAGGTTCAGGAGTATATCTAAAAACATGTCTCCCATCTCTTCTAGCTCTTCTTCTTCCAACTTCAACAAATAAATCAGCAGGAAGTTTTGTTGGAGCTTGTGCAACTTGTGCTCTTTGTCTAGCTGCAGCATTATCAACTCTCTCCAAAAGATCATCAGCTGGAGTATCAAATACTCTGTACCAAATTCTTCTTGGACCAACCATTCTACTATTAGCATTAGTGGCATATCTACGTGCAGCTGCAAGATCCCCTTGCCTTTCAGCAGTTAAAGCCCTTCTGTATTCTCTCAATTCTTCATGTGTAGGATCAAAACCAAATTTACCACCATTTACAGTACAAAAACCTGCTAATATTGCAGCTAATGCACCACCAGCATACAAATATCTTCTACGCCACTTGCCACTTGAAGAACTACTTGCAGCAGAACTAGCTTGAGAACTACCAGCAACAGGTTGTGCAGGCTGTTGTGCATAAAAACCATCTAAATTATGAGCTTGAGCAGCAACAACATCTAACTTCAAGTGATCACGATCAACTACAACACGACTAAATTTATTTGTAAATCCATCAAAATTCAATGTACCTCTTACCTTAAATCCCCCCTTATTTTTTTTAATTTTATCAACGTTTACAGTTGCAGACTTAGCAGAATTTTTATCCCAACCAGCACTCCCAACAATATCTTCACATATTTCAGCATCTAATATCCCCAAAGGTTTCCCTTTGTAATTCATATTAACCCACTGATTTCTTTCTCCCATTTCATCTAACAATACACTATGCATAATATCCATTGCATCTCTAGGAACATAATGCAAAGTAACATGTTGGCCTTCAACAAGAGCAGGATTTCCACTAGCATCTAAAGCATTATAATAAACAGCACCAGCTATATGATAAAGTCTCTTGGGGGATCCACTTGAAAAATCTACAGCTAAAAAATTAATTCCACCAGAACTAACTACAAAACCAGAAAAATCTGTAACATTAAGATCAACATCAGTAACATCTAAAATTGCTTCCAAATTTGGTTGGCTTGCACCAGCAGAATAATTGGTTTGTATTGAACCAGCAGTTTCCTGAACAAAACCACTGCTAGTTTGAGCACTCATTATTTGATATCTTAACTCTAATCTATCAGGAATTGGTATTTGTCTTGCGCCAGCGTTTACATGAGCCATATTTTATCAACCGTAACATCCTCAAAGTAGTAACATACTTATAAATATTTCTGTTTTATAAAAAATAAATGCTAATAGTAATAGTAGTAAACTATAACTTTCTGTCCATCCAAATCTCATAATTTCCTTTTACAAAACCATTTTTCTTAAAAAAATCAACAATACCAGATTTAGGATTTGCCCAAGCATAAACATACTTTTCTTTCCTTTTC
This sequence comes from Candidatus Woesearchaeota archaeon, assembly GCA_964372555.1. GTDB lineage: Archaea > Nanobdellota > Nanobdellia > SCGC-AAA011-G17 > GW2011-AR18 > CAYJQZ01. Next base: position 5,556 of record CAYJQZ010000017.1, read on the forward strand.
TTTAATTCTTTAACACACACATTATATAATTTACTGCCAACGCCCTTATTTCTATACTTTTTATCAACTGCAATGTAAACTATGCAAACAACATCTTTGTATGCCCTATCAACGTCTTCTGTATCTGCATAAATAAATCCAATTATTTTATTATCTTCAGCTAAAAAAAACACCATTCTTATTTTTAATTGAATATCTAAATTCTTTCTTACCCATAAAAGTTTCCTTTGGATTTACTTTTAATTCTTTAGTATTTAATCCAAATTTATACAATTCATTAAAATCTTTCAAAGTTGCCTTTCTTATTTTCATTTAAATTCATCCAACAATTTGTTTACATCAATATTATTTATATCTTGTTTATACAAAGGAACTTTAGTTTGGGAAAATAATTCTTCATAACATAGTTTATTTAATTTATAAAATATCCCAATAGGAATTTTATCCCCTCCTTCTTGCATCTTCTTCCAGGCTTCATCTTTTTTAGTAAAGTCATATTTAGTTTTCTGTAAATCATAACATCTTTGTTTCCAATAATCATAAGTATTAAGATAATTATAAGTTACACAAGGCTGAAAAATATCTATAAAAGAAAATCCTTTATGTTTTATTCCTTCTACAATCATCTTGGTTGTATGTTCCATATCACCAGCAAATGATCTAGCAATAAAAGTAGCACCAGAACTCAAAGCCAGAGTCATAGGATTAACTGGATCTTCAACTACACCTTTAGGACTAGAAATTGTAATAAATCCTTTTTCGCTTGTTGGACTTTTTTGCCCAGTAGTTAATCCATAAACTTGATTATCATGTACAATTATAGTTACATCAACATTTTTTCTAGCTGTATGTATGAAATGATTTACTCCTTCTCCAAAAGTATTCCCGTCTCCTCCAGCTACAAAAACAGCTAAATCCCTGTTTGCTAGTTTTGCACCTAAAGCCAAAGGCAATTCTCTTCCGTGTAGTCCTGAAAAACCATAACTTCTAGTCCAGTAACTTTCCTTTCCAAAACAACCAATTCCAGAAGTAAAGGCAATCTGGTGCGGTTCTAATTTTAATTCTACAAATGCTCTTTTTATTGCATTAAGTAAAGAAAAATTTCCGCAACCAGCACACCATGTAATTTTCCCTTGATTAAAATCTTTTATTTCTACCATTTTATATTTCTCATTTTGTATAATTATAAAAACTGAATTTGGTTTTTTCATAAACTTCTGAAGGTGAAAACGGAACTCCGTTATATTTAACCCATTTATTTTTTATATGAACCCCTGTATGTTCTCTAATTATTCCACATAACTGTGCACTAAAATTCTGTTCAAACGCAACTATCTTCTTGCTTTTGCTTAATATCTCATTAACTTTTTCTATAGGAAATGGGCTCATGCAAACAATTTGTAAAAAATTAACTTTAATTCCCCCTTTATTCAAATATCTCATAGCATCTAAAACTGTCCCCTTAGTACTGCCCCAACCAACTATAGTTATATCTGCATCTTTATTACCATAAAAATTTATTACTTTATCTCCAATTAATTTTTTAGCATAATCTAATTTTCTCATTCTCCTTTCCATTATTTGATTTCTATTTTCAGGATCTTCACAAATCTGCCCAATTTCATCATGCTCATCACTTCCACAGCTATACAATCCTCCTTTCTGTCCAGGCAAAGATCTCAAAGTAACACCAGTTTCAGAACCATGTTTATATCTTTTAAAATCTTGAACATTATTTAACTCTCCATCTTTAGCAATTAATCCTCTTTCAACATTATATTTAGAAGTACTAAATCTCTCAACAGTTTTACCATTATTTGCAACATACTGGTCATGCAATATTATTATAGGATTCTGTAATTGATCAGCTAAATTAAAAGCATCTAAAGTTAAGTAAAAACATTCTTCTGCATCTCCTGGAGCTAAAACAATTCTAGGAAATTCTCCATGCGAAGCATTAATTATAAATTTTAATTCTCCTTGTTCTGTTTTTGTAGGCAAACCAGTTGCAGGCCCGCCCCTTTGCCCCATAATTATTACTAAAGGCAACTCAACCATTCCAGCTAAACTATAAGCCTCACTCATTAAACAAAAACCACCACCAGAAGTTGCAACCATAGATCTTGCGCCAGCCCAGCTTGCACCTAACGCTGTATTAATTACAGAAATTTCATCTTCTAACTGTAAAACAACCATCCCATAATCCTCTGCTTTATTTACTAAATAATGTAATATCTGAGAGCTAGGAGTCATAGGATATTGACAATGGAATTTTAATCCAGCTTTTATTGCAGCAACACTTATTGCTTCATTGCCAGTAACAAACAAATTATTTTTCTTATTCTTTTTTACAATCTTATTTCTAAATTCTTCAGGATAATTTTTCTTAATGTGTTCATATCCTCTTTTTGCAGCTTCAACATTCATATTAACAACTTTATCCCCTTTTTTACCATAAGTTTCTTTTAACATATCAACAAGGAGATTATAATCAATATCAACTAAAGCTGCACTTGCACCTAACGCAATTGTATTTCTAAGTAAACGCTCACCACTTATTTCTCTAGAAAAGCTCATCAAAGGAAGACCATATAATTTAACATCACTTCTAATTTCCCCTAAATCCTTTATTTCTTCATTATCATAAATTATTCCACCGTTTTGTGTTAATTCATTTTTATGCAAATCAATTGTCTCTTTATTTAAAGCAACAAGTAAATCACAAGTATCAATATGAGATGTAACTATATTTTCTTCAACTCTAACATGGGAAGTATTGTGTCCTCCCCTAATTAAACTAGGATAATCATGAGACATAAAAGCATAAAGACCAGATCTAACACAGAGCTTAGCAAACATAGAACCAGTACCAATTATGCCGTAGCCTGCCTCCCCGCCTATTTTCCAAGCTAGTCTATTAATTTCAACCATCTTTTTCTACTACTAAGTTTAGAAAGAAGCTATAAAAAGCTATTTAATCATTACAAGGTAATTATAAAAATAAAGAATGGTAAGACCAATAACAAGATTGACCTGGGATTTAGTTGAAAGGTTTGGGGGTAGAAAGGCTGAAGGATTATTTAGCATATTAATAAATACAAATAGTGGCGAGATATATATAGTGCCAAGAGAAATAGAACATATTGATTTTGCCTGTAGATTACTAAATATAGAAAGAGATGAATTCAAAAGAGAACCACAAATAGCCTCTCATCTTATTCCAGTACATATAAAAATAAATGGAGAGGGATTTGTAGAAAAGATAGTGACTGGAATAAGCGGATTAGAACTATATGGAGTTAGGCATACAAAGATAGCAGTCGAAACAGCTCATGCGATAGCACATAAATTTGTAGAAAAAGGAGAAGTTCCAATATTAAGAAAACTAGAAGAAGATAGAATTGTATACCAATTTGTTCAAGGATAATCTTTTTAAATGTATGGTATAATCATTAAATAATGGTAACTCTAACTGAATTAGTAAGAGCACACCAAAGCGCTATTTTAAATGGGAATTTCGATGGATTTTACGCGGGTGTGGCTACTAGAGACTTAACACTAACAACAGGTGATTTTGTAGAAGCGCAAAGACTTCTTGTTTCAATATCACCAAGAGATATGATTGATGTAAATACAGGAATAGTAAGTGCATATAGATCAGCCTACACAGGTTCTTCAGCATGGGACGCAGCATATGAAAATTTAAGAGCAGTACTAAGAGAAGCAAAAATATCACCAGGCTTACCAAGTGAATCACAATCATCAGTAGTTCTACTTGACTAAAATGCCAGCAGAAATATGTGATAAATTAACATTAGATACTTACATTAGATATGGAAACAGAAAAAAACCTGGAAGAATAAGTTTTTTAGTTGATGTAGGCACTGAAACAATTTACCCTGTACCAAGAGAAATAGAGCATATTGATTATGCAATGGAAATTCTAGGAGAAGCACCATTACCAGATAATTGCAAAAGATTGGTCCCGTCGCATATTGATACACAACTTTGCGACTCAATTCCTAGGGTCGTTGGTGTTATTACAGGCGTAAGTGGTTTAGAAATAAGTTTAGGAATTAAGCACACAAGAGATGACTTGAGAAGAGCACACGATACAATATGGAATCTAATTAATCAGGGAGAGATAGGTATAAGCAAAGTAAATGAAAATAAGATAGTTGAAAGATATGCCTCTGATTAAAATTTATCTGCCTCTTCTAGATAATCAAAAGCAGCATCAACGCCACCTTCGCCTTCATCAACAACAGCCTTCCCAGAAAGAACATATCTGCCTGGGCTTACACCAAAAGAAGTAGCACAAACTTTATTTCCAGTAGCAGGCATAAAAAAAGTACCAGTTACCACACTTGTAACTATGCCATCAGGATCAGATGAAGAAGCAGGTTGTACTAAAGGAAATCTTTCAATATAATCCTTAACAAAACCTTCAAAAACTGCAACAGACCTAGACCAAATATCAAAAAATTCTTTGCTATCTGGGTTTAAGTGTCTAACATCAAAAATATTTTTCTGGCCTACTGCTCTTTCTAATTCTATAACTAAATCAACAGAATTTCCAAGACTGTTTGGTGAATGGTGATATTTATAACCTGAGAAATGTTCTAATAACCTAGGAACAAAAAAAGCGCTGTCTAATGCATCATTAAATCCAGACACGATACTAGAATGATCACCAATAGTTCTATAATGGTCATGTAATAATATATCTCTTCTAGCTTGTCTCAATTTATCTCTTATTAATCTCTGAGTAGCGTTCTGCGCATATTCATATTTTGTAACATCTGTATAATTAGTTCCGTAAAAACGTGGCCTACCAAATTTAAATGTATGAACAACTCTAGGATCCCAAGAATTAAATCTTCCATCAACAACATTGCCATAATCAGTTACATTAATCTCGCCCAAAACATCTTTTTCAAATATTTTTATACTATTTACATAAACTCTAGTAATAAATCTAGAAACAGAATCTAATCTCGTTCTATCAACTACAAATTTATCTGGAAAAACAAAAGCAAGGTTATAATTCATATCTAAAGGAGAATCTCCAGTAGGAGACATATAAACAACGACACCAACCCCCTCATACTCTTCTCTATATAATTCTACTTCCAATCTAGACAAAAACGTAGCACTATCTTCCATAGATTTTCTAGCATATTGACTTGGCATAATCTAAAACAATTCCAAAAAGTCTATAAACCTTACCACTTAGAAGTTAAATTCTAAAACCAATAATATTAAAAATAAGCTAAAGACTAAGAGTCCTATGGCATTCACAGTAACGCCTTGGGAAGTTAAAGGGGATATAGATTACAACAGATTAATCAGTCAATTTGGCACAGAAAAGATTAGCGAAGATGTTCTTAATAAAATAAAGAAACATACAAAAGATTTACATTTTATGCTCACAAGAAAAATATTCTTCTCCCACAGAGATTTAAACTGGGCTTTAAATGAATACGAAAAAGGTAACAAATTTTTCTTATACACTGGAAGGGGTCCTTCTGGCAACACACATATAGGGCATCTAATGCCATGGACAATAACACAATGGTTGCAAGAGAAGTTTGATGTAGAATTATATTTTCAAATAACAGATGATGAAAAGTTTTTATTTAAAGATAACTTAAGTCTAGAACAAACTCATAATTTTGCATACGAAAATATTCTAGATATTATAGCTTTGGGATTTGATCCTAAAAAAACAAAAATATTTATAGACACAGATTATGGAAAAACATTATACAAAGAAGCAATAAAAGTTGCAAAAAAAGTAACATTCTCAACAGATAAAGCAGTATTTGGATTTAGTAATGATAGCAACGTTGGAGAAATATTCTATCCAATGATGCAGATAGTTCCCTGTTTCCTTCCGTCTGTTTTAAAGAAAAAAAATATTCCTTGCTTAATTCCAATGGCAATTGATCAAGATCCTTATTTTAGATTGGCCCGTGATGTATTACCAAAATTGGGTTATTATAAACCATCAGCACTTCATTGTATGTTCATGCCAGGATTACTTGGTCCAAGTGGAAAAATGTCTGCTTCAGAAGAACAAGCAACAATTTACACAACAGACTCTCCTGAAGTTGTAGAAAAGAAAATTAAAAAATATGCATTCTCTGGCGGCCAAGCAACAATAGAAGAACATAGAAAAAAAGGAGGCAATCCTGATGTTGACGTTAGCTACCAATGGTTAAGAATGTTCTTTGAACCCGATGATAAAAAATTACAGAAAATCCATGATGATTATAAATCTGGAAAATTACTAACAGGAGAACTAAAAGAGATTTTAATAGAAAAAGTAAATAGTTTCTTAAAAGAACACCAAAAGAAAAGAGAAAAAGCAAAATCTCAAATAGATAAATTCTTGTTAAAAGACTAATATGAATAAATTTATATTAAATTTGCTCTCCAAAATGTTACTGGCCCACTAAAGCCCTTTGTAACAAGTTCTCTTTCTAATTGACTTTGCATAAATCCTTCTCCTACAAGACCAACTACCTCGTAATACTTATTGCCTCTTTCTGGCGTAACTTCTCTAACAACACCAGGAACTACAATGTAAGATCTCCTAATACCACTACCTAAAAGATGTTGTATGGCTAAATAAGTAACACCACCCCATTCAAAAGTTTCTGTACGAGTAATCTCATCACGCTCAATTACTCTTCTATTATTCCCATCAAGAACCTCTCTAGTAACAACCCTTTCTCTTGGATAATATCTCAAACTAGAGCCACTTAAATCTATCATAAAAAACCCCACCAAGTAAAAGATTTAAATCTATCTCTTAACAGATCTCATCGGTCCACCACGTTTATATGGCGTTCCTTTTCCACCTTTGGTTCCTCTAGACTCAGGATAAACATCTAGAACTTCATCGCTCTCATCATAACCACAGTTTAAACAAACTAAAAATTTACTTCCCATTACTTCAACAGCATCTATATGTTTACTTTTACATTTGGGACATTCAGCTTTCATATTATTAATATAATTTATTAGTATTAAAAACTAACCATAAACTATATAAATAAGTTTAATCTTATTAATCTTATATGATAGAAACAATAAAAGTATCGTCTAGAGGACAGATAGTAATTCCGGATAGAATAAGAAATGAACTAAATATAAAAGAAGGCACAAAACTAGTGCTAATAGAAAAAAATAGTTCCATAGTATTAGAAAAAGAAGATATTTTCTTAAAA
>CAYJQZ010000018.1:0-12439 GCA_964372555.1 Candidatus Woesearchaeota archaeon
TAAAGCCTCAAGTCTTCTTCTTTCTCTTTCAACCCTTAATCTTTTTTCAGGAGGTAAAACCTCATCAATTAAAGCAACTAGATTTCCTACTGCTAAGTCTTCGGTTTCAACCACTATTGGCTGTGGTAGACTAACAAAAAAAGCATCTAAACCATGTCTATCGATTTGTTCTCCCGGATACAACATTAAAAATACTGGAGTTCTAGTATTTGTTCTCTTCTCTCTAATAAGTTCATAAGCTGTTGCGCTTCCTCCATAATTTTGTGAAGCAGTATCTGCTTTAGTAATTATTCCTTTTTCATTCCTATAACAAACTGGTTCTTCTATAGACAATTGAGGAGACAAAAAAATTGCATCATAAGCATTAACTAACTTTGGAGATAAGTCATCAAAACAACCAACAACATCAACTCTATAACCAACCCTTAAACTAAGATAATCTCTAAATTTAGCACTTGCTATAAGAGAATCAGCACTGCCTTCAACCCAGAGAATATTTATCATTACAAATTCTAGAATATATTGAATAAATAAAGCTTACTTTATTCATCAACCCAAAGAATTCTTGCTTAAATCATAAAATATCACTTTTACAATATAAAACCCAAGGATCAGACTCCGAAGAATCTTCTCCCTGGGAAAAAGAGGTGATATAAATATAGTGTGCCAACCCCTATATAAACCTTTTGGTATATGTCTACTCCATAATAGTAACAAAAACGAGGGCAGTTAACCTATATATCAAACAATATAAATTAATCATCAAATTCTTCAAAAAGCTTATAAATGAACCACCAATCAATTTTCCAAAGATGGTGATTATTAAAAGACTAGTTGTTAAAGGTTTTAAATCGTTTGCAAACAGAACTGAATTGTTGTTTAGCAATGGTTTTAATGTTATTATAGGACCAAATGGCAGCGGTAAGACAAATATCAGCGATAGTATATGCTTCGTTCTAGGAAAATCCTCTGCTCACGATATGAGGGCTGAAAAATCTGCAAATTTAATTTTCAACGGAGGTAAAAAAGGTTCACCAGCCAAGGAAGCAGAAGTAACTATAGAGTTTGACAACACAACAGGAAAATTTCCAATTCAATCTAAAGAAGTCAAAATTACAAGAATTGTAAAACAAAATGGTACAAGCGTTTACAAAATAAATGAAGAAACAAGAACAAGACAACAAATCTTAGATTTATTAAATGCAGCAAAAATAGACCCAGACGGCCATAATATAGTTCTGCAGGGTGACATAGTTTCTCTAGCAGAAATGAAACCACAAGAACGTCGTCAAGTGGTAGAAGAAATAGCGGGAATATCTATGTATGAAGAAAAGAAACAAAAGTGTATGAATGAACTAGAAAAGGTAGATGCTAAGATAAATGAGGCTGAAATAATATTAAAGGAAAGAGAAGTAAATCTAAGAGAACTAAAAAAGGAAAGAGACCAAGCACTAAAGTATAAAGAGGTACAAGAAAATCTAAAAAATGATAAAGCCACCTTCTTGCATTTACAAATAAAAGAAAAAGACGATAAATTAAGTGAAATAGAAAAGAGAAAAAAAGAAGCTGAAGAAAAGATAGAAAAAACAAAGAATGAAATAACTGAAATAAAGAAACAAATACAAAAAAACAAAGAAGATATAAATAACATAAATAACGAAGTAGATGTTAAAGGTGAAAAAGAACAAATAATTCTAAGAAAAGAGGTAGAAGAATTAAAAACAATAATAATAAAAGCAAATTCTAGATTAGAAGTGTGTCAAAGCGAATTAATTAAAATAAAAACTAGAAAAGAACAATTAACAAACAACATAAAAGAAGTTGAAGATAAGATAAAAGAACTTAGATCTCAAAAACAAGAGCAAGAACAAAAAGCAAAACAAATAAGTATACAAGAAAAAGAACTTCAAAGACAATTAGATAATTTTAAAGATAAACAGGGCATTGACACAGATTTCAATAAGTCTTTAGAAGAGATAGATAAAGGAATAGATAAAATTCTAGTAGAAATAAATAAAACTAATGAAGAAAAACAGGCAGTAGTAAGAAACAAAGATCAAATAACGTTTAAACTAAATTTTATAGAAGAGAGGCTAAAGGCATTAAAGGGCTCAGAAAAAGAAATAGAGGATTTAAAAAACAAAAGAAAAACAATAAAAGAAGTTAATGAAAAATTATCAAAATCAACAAATGAAGATTCTTCATTTACATCACAATTAAACAAACTAAGGCAAGATATATCTAACAACACAGAAGAATTTGCAAAACAAAGATCAAGATTAATTAGCATTGAAGAAAAAAGTATGGGTGATATAGCAGTAAGAAAGATATTAGACTTAAAAAATAACATAAAGGGTATTTATGGAACTGTTTCTTCTCTTGGTAATGCAGAGGCAAAATATTCATTGGCATTAGAAGTTGCTGCTGGCTCAAGAATAAATAGCATAGTAGTTGAATCAGATGCAATAGCACAGAAATGCATAGAACACTTAAAAACAAATAAGTTAGGCATTGCAACATTCCTGCCTTTAAACAAGATAAAATCTAGAGTAATAGAACCACAAGTAAAAGAAATACTAAACCAAAAAGGAGTAATCGATCTAGCAATAAATCTAGTAAAATATGATTCTAAATTCAAAGAAGTTTTCTCTTATGTTTTGGGTTCTACTATTATAGTTGAAAATATAGAGACAGCTAGAAAAATAGGCATAGGAAGAGCAAGAATGGTCACTGCAGAAGGGGACCTAATGGAGCCATCGGGTGCAATGGTTGGTGGTTATAGAATGCATAGAGCCGGCCTGGGCTTTAAAGAAAAAGAAACAAGTGAAACAGTAGAAAAACTAGAAGAAGAACTAAAAAAACAAAAAATACTACTAAATCACATTCAAGATAAAAAAATAACAAATGAAAACCTAATACAAAAATTAAGAGAAGAAAAAGCGAACCTAGAAGCAGATATTATAAAACTGGAAAAAACATTAAACATAGAAGGCACTTCTGAAATTCTAGAAAATAAAAAAGACCTATTAGAAGAACTAAAAAAGTACGAAAAAGAGCTATCAAATGTTGAATTTAGAGTCAAAGAGTTAACAAAAGAGCTAGATAATACAAAAGCAAAAAAACATAATTTAAAAGAAAAACTAGCAGATCCAAATCTTGCAAGCAATCTAGAAAAACTAGAAGAAGAAAGATTAAAGGTTAAGGAAAAAGTATTAGAAATAAATGGAAATATAAAAAATATAAGCATGCAGATTGATTCTGTTTTTATGCCTGAAAAAGAAAAAACAGATAAGATAATAAAACAACAAGAAAAAGAATATAATGATTTCCAGAAAGAATTAATTGATATGAAAGAATTAATTAAAAATAGAGAACAAGAGCTCAAATCAAAAGAACAAGAAGAAAAGAAATTCTATTCTAATTTCAAAGATTTAGTAAATAAAAGAAACAAATTAAATGAAAAAATACAAAGCCTAGAAACAGACACTGCAAGAGGAGAAGAAAAATTGGAATCACATGAACAAAGATTTAATAATATAAACATAGATAGGGCGAAAGCAGTTGCTGAGCTAGAAGCACTTCAAAAAGAATTTGAACCATTTAAAGATGCAAAAATAAGAAGGGGCGCTTCTCTAGAAGAACTAAAACTAAAGATACGTGAAAATGAAAAAGAAATTAATAGTATAGGGAATGTAAACCTAAGGGCACTAGAAGTCTATGACCAAATACAAGAAGAATATGGAAAAGTTCTAGAAAAAGTAGACAAATTAAAGCTAGAAAAAGAAGACGTACTAAAAATGATGGCAGAAATAGAAAACAAAAAAATAGACATATTTATGAAAACCTACAATGTTCTAATGAAAAACTTTAAAGAAATATTTGGTCAGCTAACAACAAAGGGTGAAGCCCATGTACAATTAGAAAACCCAGAAAATCCATTTGAAGGTGGAATTGGCATTCAAGTGAAAGTCACAGGAAACAAATTCTTAGATGTAAGAAGTTTATCTGGAGGAGAAAAAACAATGGCTGCTCTTGCTCTTATATTTGCAATACAAGAATATGACCCATCTCCTTTTTACTTATTAGATGAAGTAGACGCTGCTCTAGATAAAAGAAATTCTGAATTATTATCGAAATTAATACAAAAGTATGCACAAAAAGCACAATATGTAGTAATAAGCCACAATGATAATGTAATAACAGAAGCAGAATACATTTACGGAGTTTCCATGCAGGATAACGTAAGTAAAGTTATTAGTCTGAAGGTCTAGCTCTCTTTTTCATTCCAACAGAAAAAATATATCCGCTTGCTAATAAAACTAATGCAGAATAAATTATAAAATTATAATAAGATTTATTTCGCGCGTAAATTTTTCTATAATCCAAAACACTTGAATCTTGTTCCAAACTTGTTCTTTCATCTTTAAGTTCTGCATAGCTACGTCTAATATCAATAGCCCTATCTAATCTATCAGAACCTTCCAATATATCCTCTCCTTTAACAACAAGATCTTCTGCTCTTCTTTCTAATTCATTTATCCTAGAACCCAAATCAGCATATCTTTGTGCTGCCGGGTGTGAACGTGAATAATTTAAGAGTTCTTTATGTCCCTTCGATAAAAGAATACCATTGCCAACAGCACCACTTAAACCCACAACAAACAAACCAAGAGACAACTTACTTCTTAAGTTCATAACTAATCATCTTCTCTCAAATATTTAATTGCTCTTTTAGCTAAACCTAATTGTATTAATAAAATTATAACTAAAACAACGATTACAACGCCAAGTATCCAATATTTGTAACTGCTTAATTTAGATTCAGAAGGATTTGTATTTACTAAAGGAGTTATTGGATTTAATATTAAATTCTGTGTCTGATTTTCTCCTATAAATGTTCTTCTTGCCAAATTCTTAAATCTACTCCAAGTTGATTCGCTAGAAGTACTTTCTTCTCTTGGTGGATAAATTGTTCCACTTGCAGGAACAAACTCACTTTCATTTTGTTCTTCTGATAAAATATCACCATTTTCTTCACCAATAGGTGCTTCAATTCCAGTTTCTTGATCACCAGAAATATTATCAGATATAAGATTAGAACTAGTACTTTGATAAGCAAAGTTCTCTTCACCTATGAAAACCCTTCTAAACCAACCTCTAACTCTTGACCAAAATGATTGTCTTTCAACTGCGGGTTGCTCAATACCAACAACAGGACTAATAACTGTAGCTCTTTCTCTCTGATCTGTAATCTCTATGTTAAATTCTTTTGTAAGTAATAATGGACCATCTTTTAGATTTAATGAAACAATAGCATCATAATTACCCAAACCAGTATCAATTGTTGGAGCAATATAAAGATAAACAACCTGGCTTCTTCCAGGCTCAACATCTAAAACACTTGATCCAAAACGTGAAAATCCCGCAGCACTTCCATTCAATGATAAAGTAAACTGTGCAGGTTTTACACCATCATTTCTAACATCTATTGGAACAGCTATTCCTGAATCAAAATATATAACTAGGTCTGCATAAGCTGCATCTAATCTTGGTCTAAAACAACTATCTGAATCTTTAACATCGACTATAAGCTCATCTTCATCAAAAATAACTTCTCCACTTTCATCAGCAGGAACTGCTCTAAAAGTTAATGCATATCTTTGTTCTTCAACATCTCCACCAGGTGAAGCTAAAATAGTAAAGTTCGTTTTATCCATAGGATTTAAAGTTATAATCTCTTGGCCAACAAAATTAACCCAATCAGGTCCATCCAAACCAACTCTATAAGTTTTTCTTTTCTCTCCATCATTTATAACAGTAACTTCATGTCTATTGACAGCACCCTTGCATACATCTTGCTCAGGTTCACCACTAAATTCAACAGCTACAGAATGACATCTTCTAACTTGAACAGCAAAATCACTTACAAATTTTAAGCTGCCTCTTTCAGGAGTTACAGTTAACTTAACATTATAATCTCCATTAACTCCATATGTCGGAGCAAATACTAAATTAAAAGTCTTAGCCTCTTTATCTTTTAATGTAAATTCATTTTTTTCAGGCCTTGCCCAGATAGGACCTTCAACATTTATTCTATAACCATTTAATGCAGTTCCAGTATTTCTTAAATTTAAAGGAACATTAACAATACTTCTATCACACATACTATAACTATTATTTGCACTGCCGCCAACATTAAAAGCAAAATCATAACAAGGATTTACTCTTAAAAATAAAGGCAAAGATTCTTTTATTCTTCCGCTTTGTGATTCAATAATTAAATTAAAATTATATTCGCCAGCTTCAACAGGAGAATTTACAAAAACCAATATATTTTTACTTTCACCTTTACGAAGTATAGCAACGTCATCGCTTAAACTAATACCATCAGCTAGACCGCCGCCAACACTTATTCTAAATGTTTCAGCTAATTCACCATTATTAGTTAAAATAACTCTGTATCTAATAGCATCACTAGGACAAGCGCCCAAAGCATTTGGTACAGCAACGATACTAGCACTATAACAATCTTTAACTCTTACATTATGACTTATTCTCCTGCTCTCTTCAGGAGCGCTAACTTCTATGTTAATATTATAATCACCAGGCTCAGCTGACTGGCTTGGCGTTACATAAGTAAAAATATTCTCTTCTTCACCAGGCGCCAAAATAAATTGAGCAGGAACAACAGTAGACCATTGAGAGGCACTGCCAATTACATTAACATTGTAGTCCTTAATTGCATTGCCATTATTCCTAATTAAATGACTAAATAAACCAGTCTCTCTAGGGCACAATGGTTCTGATACACTTTTAGATAAAATCTCAACAGCATTTACTGTAGATAAAATTAAAAGAAATATAGATAAAAAAATAAAAATTATTCTTGGTATCCTCATACTCGCACCAGACTTTGGTATATAATCCTTAGTAGTAAGTTTGGCCTTCAACGCCGCTAGCTTCACTAGCAGACATTCTTTTTCTAACCAAAACAACAACCACTAATATTACCAAAACAACAAGTAATACTACAAATATCCATGTAAGTACTGCTTGAAGGCTTGGCCTTTCTGATTCTAATACTTCAACACTTAAGTTTCTCTCAGCAACTACATCGCTTCCTGACATTACTCTAACAGTGAATGATTTTATTCCTGTTACATCCTCTTTAGGTGCAACATAAACAAATGCTTCACCTGAGCTGTCTGATTGAACAACCAAACCAGTAGGATCAACTCTTGTATTTGCCCAGTCGCTTGCACCAACTATTTCAAATGTGTAGCTTGATGCTTGCTGTCCTAAGTTACCAACACTAAACTTGAATACTGCGCCTTCGCCCTCATTTACTCTTTGAGCTTGAGCATCAACATTTACAACAGTACTTTCTTGCACAACACGAGGACCTGCAGCTTCAACACTGCCCCTTACATGCATTGGGAATGTTCTTTGTTCAACACTTCTTCCTCTATTGTATTCAATCATAACAACAACATCGTAATCTCCCTCTTCTGCATCAGCAGGTATAATTAACAATAAATCGTCTGTTGTTGCTGCATCATCAGCATCGCCATCTCCTTCCTCACCTAATTCTGTAGATAACTGATCAACAAACTCACTTGTTTGTATGCCTAAAGCAGGAACAGCAACAGTAACCTTTACGCTGCTTTCAACATTATCGCCTAGATTTTCTAGTCTTACAGTCGCAAACAAAGGCTGACCTGCCATTACATTATCTATAGGATTAAATACTACATCAAATATATTTAATCTGTGTCTTATTTCTTGTATTCTTACTGGCACTCTGCCTGCAAGAACTACATCTTCACTGTCTTTTACTTCAATATTTAAATTGAAATTGTGACCAGCAGGCATATCCTCTGGTAATCTTAATCTTAAAACCTTTCTGTAACTTACACCAGGTTCAACCTCAAATGGGCCTTCAACATCTCTAACATCGCCATATTCATAGCCCTCTATCTCAGCTTCAACTCTAGTATCATAACATGGATTATCATCATCAGCATCCCTTACTATTGTACATTTTCCAGCAGGATTGCCTCTAAAGAAAACCTCAACAACAAGATCTTGCTCTCTTTCTAATTGTACTAATGAAGTACCTGTAACAGAATCTAAAACAACTTGATCATTAACCTCAACTCTATCTATTATAACAAAATCTTCAGCAAATACACTACCTGCGAACATAACAAAAGCCAATACAACAAATGCGAACAATGCGAATCCTTTCATCTTATTTTGCCTCCGTAAAAACACCACTCTTGAGTGTTGTCATTTTGTAGTTACTACTTATTTATAAACCTTTTGGTGTTTATAAAAACTCACCAGTAGTAACGTAATTACCCCTTTTAACTAACTATAAATTGCCAATAAGCAGTATTGCCTATTTCGCTCTCATCAGCATCTAGATCAAATCTAACCAAATGTAACCCTCTTGATGCACTATTTGGTACAGGAACTGTAACAGTAACCCAGCTTACTTGATTTGTATCTAAATTTATATTATTTACATGCTGAACATAATTAAATTCTGGAACTCTAACAGTTAAATCTGCAACAGCCTCATCATTACCAAATGAACCCTCATTTACTACCTTAACAAATAATACTATATTTTCTCCCCTATCGTAATAAGGTCTAAACTGTAATGGTGTAACTCTAGCAACGCCAAAGTGTCTGTTTTGCGCAGCATCATCTTCTCTATGATCAAATCTTCTTCTACCAGCATCTGGACCATAATCTATTTCATCAACAATTATAGTAACGTCATCCATTCCAACTTCTCCTTCATCATCTGTTACTGTTAATCTAACACTATAAGTTCCAACTGCATCATAAGTATGACTTACATCAACACTAGTGGCAGTATTCCCATCTCCAAAGTCCCATTCATATCTTACTATTCTTCCGCCGTCAGGATCAAAACTATTTCTAGCTGTCAACCTAACTGGAAAATCTACAAATGCTGTATTATCTGCAAGCCTTACACCTGAAATTATATCAATAGCAGCAACAGGAGGTTCTGTCATACCAGGAATACCACGAGGACATCCAGGACCATCGCTTACACGTATTACCTCAGTATCAGTTCCTGTTAATCCATCATCATCAGTTGCAGTTAAAGTAACTGTAAAAACACCAGCACGACTGTAAGCATAATCAAATACTTCTCTATTATCTCTTGGACTTCCGTCTCCAAGATCCCATTCATAAGCTACAACATCACCATCTAAATCCAAGCTGTTTGCAGCATTAAATGTTATTTCTTCTCCAACACACACATTATCTTCTGTTACTTCTATATCAGCAACAGGATTAAACTCAGGCATGAACATTGATATAATTGAAATTGTTATACTGTCCCTAGCTGAAAGCTCGCCATCACTTACAGTAACAGTAACTGTAAAATCTCCTAATCTACCAAATAAATGAGAAGTTCTTATTACTCCAGAAACTGTACCACTTGTTCCTGCAGCACCATCACCAAAATTCCATCTGTAAGTTAATCTATCTCCATCAGGATCTGAAGCTACAGCATTAAAAGTAACTCTTGTAAATGTCCAGAATAAAGAACCATCTGCAGGTCTTGTTATTTGAACAGTAGGCGGCCTATTATCAACTCTTGGTCTCATTCCTTCTTCTATTGTTACACTATCTATGCCAACAAAGAAGTTACCAGGAGTAAATACAGCACAAGATACTGAATCTCCAACATTTGTTCTTGAAGCAGGATAAACCCAAACATTTCCTACACTGCCATCTAATTCACCTTCAACATACCATTTATATTGATAATTAGCTCTGCTTGCTCCATCTATACCAGCAATATTGCAAGTTAAAGCATCACTGTCTACAGGATGATCTGGTGTTAAATCAACAGCAGGAGCATATACTATAGATAAAGAAAACACAAATACTAACAAAACCAATAATGTAAATCTTGCTAATTTCATAGAACTTTTGAATGGAGTAACTATTATTTAAATCTTTCTTTTGTTTCTATCTGATAGTGGTAATATAAAGGATATATGGGGACGCAGGGATTCGAACCCTGATCCGAGGCTTTCTTCGGGAAATATTTTATCATTGCTTTTTCAAGCTCATATCTCCAATACTGGAGGCCCCTATACTAAGCCAGGTTATACTACGTCCCCTGTAAGTTTACAGAATAATAAACCGTATTTAAAATATTCTATTAACAATAAGTTAATAAAAAAGAACACTAAGAAAGAGAAGAATGATTAAAAATTTAGACATAGAAATAAAATTAATAAAAGAAGAATGCAAGAAATATCAAAATCCTATAGTTACAGAGATAGCAGATTTAACTGGAAATCCATTTAAAGTTTTAATATCTTGTTTGTTAAGCTTAAGAACAAAAGATGCAGTTACAGCCAAAGCATCTAAAAGATTATTTGATGTTGCAGCTTCTCCTGAAAAAATAATTAAATTAAATTCAAAGCAAATTGAAAAATTAATTTATCCTATTGGTTTCTATAAAACTAAAGCAAAGAGAATAAAGGAAATTTGTAAAGTTCTAATTAAAAAATATGATAACAAAGTTCCAAATAATGAGGAAGAATTATTAAAATTGAAAGGTGTTGGTCGCAAGACTATGAACATAGTCATGACTTATGGGTTTCATAGTGATAACAACATAGCAGTTGATACTCATGTAAATAGAATACCAAAAAGATTGGGCTGGGTAAAAACAAAAAATCCAGAAGAAACAGAAAAAGAATTATTGAAAGTTATTCCTAAGAAATATTGGCATGATATTAACAATGATTTAGTTACATTTGGACAAAATATTTGTGTTCCTGTAAGCCCTTTCTGTAGTTAGTGTCCTGTAAATAAATATTGTCCTAAAGTTGGAGTTAAGAAACAAAGATAAAATTTAATGTAAATGAGTGTGTGGCCCAACCTCTTGTCTTACTCTAGCAGAATAAGCAGATACATTTCCCATCATTTTTCCTTTTAGATAATTATCGCCATTCGTGGCTCTTCTAGTTAAAATATCACAAAGACTATAAGTGAACCTTGCAACAGTTGTTCCTGTAAAAGCTTCTAAAACATAAGTAAATGTTGTTGATTCAGACCAGACTAATTTCCCAGATGAAACACGCCCAGCTTGAGCATGAATTGTTATATTGCCACTATTTAATTTAATCCCAGTAACAAAAACACCCCTTCTTCTCTCAAGTAAATCTAAAGCAACTTCATCTACAGTACCATATCTATATTCAGTTTCTGGATGTATTCTGTTTTCTTTTTCATAAAAAGGAATCAAAGCTCTTGCTTCTTCTAACAAGTCCACAATATCTTGCTTGTACAAACGAGATGTATTATTATTTGCCATTAGTGCTTAAACGCAAAGCTAATTTTATTTAAAGCTTGTTATTCAAATAAATCTGCAAAATCTCTTTGTTTAGGAACTTGTTTATAAACAGGACTTCTATCAACAGGCATCCCTAAAACAATATCACCAGAAGAAGTTGAAGGAATTAAACTCATGCTTACACTATAAAGAACTTTAGGATCATATCTTCTAACATTCCTTAAATTAAATGTTCCTCGTTTATAATGTCTTGCGCCGTGCTCTCTTGGTAAACGATCGTAATCTGATTTAACACCACCAAAACTAACAACCATAATTCCAGATTGTTCAGGATCAAAATAAGCAATATTATTATCTGTTAATTCAGCTAACTTTCTCTCAAGGCTTTTAGCAGCTACATGCCTCTGCCTTTCTGTATCACTGCCAATACTGGCTATTCCTCCTTTACTTGGTTTTAAAAAACATTTTCCTTTATACAATATTGGTGTTAAATACATCTCACCATGATTAACATTTCTAGCGTATTCTGAAAATGTATCAACTTGAGTGCTGCCTCTTTTATTCGTAAAGGCATCATCTACAATTAATACAAGATAATTTTTATATTCACCAGGACCAACATGCCTATCCTGTTTTTGTGCAATAACCACACTAAAAGGCAAATTTAAACCACACGAAACAATAGAAGAATTAACAGCACCCACATCTGCAAATTCTCTAGATTCTCTCAAAAGCCTAATTATTCTTTGCTGTGCTATTTCATTTGTCATATTAAAAAATTAATAGAATTGCTTTCTTTATATATTTTACTACTAAGAAGTGTCTATGCCTAAAAGATAATTATGTGATTCATGATCAACCCTTTCTTTATATATAACAGAGGCACTTCTAACTTTCATACTAGCAACTAAAGCCTGTTCCCCAGAACCATAACCAAACAAGGTTGCCACAACTTCAGGTTTACCACTTAAATGATCCAAACCTAAATAACATCCAACATCTCTTAAAAAGTTTGTTCTTAGATTATCTGTAGATGATCTTAAATTTGCAGGATCAACATCTGCAGCCGCTGCCATGATATTA
>CAYJQZ010000019.1:0-11677 GCA_964372555.1 Candidatus Woesearchaeota archaeon
AACATAATAGGTTTGTTCCTGTTGAATTATTAGATGTTGCAGGTTTAGTTCCTGGTGCACATGGGGGTAAGGGATTGGGAAATCAGTTTCTTGATGATTTGAGGCAGGCAGATGTTTTAGTTCACGTAGTAGATGCAAGCGGAAGTACAAATGAGAAAGGAGAAAATGTTCCAGCTTTGAGTTATGATCCATGCAATGATATTGAGTTTTTAGAAAATGAATTAGATATGTGGATTTTAGGTCTAATTAAGAAAGGATGGGATAAGTTTGTTAGACAGCAGGCTGTTGAAAAATTAGAATTGCATAAGGCAATTGCTAAACAGTTAAGTGGTTTAGGTGTCACAGAAGACGTTGCTGATAATGTTTTGAAAAATTTTAATTCTGATGTAAAGAATTGGGGAGATAGTGATCTATTAATTTTAGCTAAACAGATAAGAAAAATAACCAAACCAATGATAATTGCTGCAAATAAGATAGATGTTTCAGGTGCAGAAAATAATATAGAGAATATGAGAAGTAGATTTCCAGATTATTTAATAATTCCTTGCAGTGCAGATTTTGAATTAGCTTTAAGAGAGGCTGCCAAAGCAAATTTAATAAAATATATTCCAGGTGATAAAAAAATTGAGATTGTGGGCAGCGTGAGTGAGAAGCAAAGGAAAGCATTGGAATTTATACAGAAAAATGTTTTGGATAAATTTGAAAGTACTGGTGTACAAGATGTTTTGAATAAAGCAGTGTTTGATTTATTAAAATATGTAGCAATATTTCCAGGCGGTGTAAATAAATTAACTGACAGCGAAGGCAGAACATTGCCAGATTGTTTTTTAATGAATCATGGAAGTACTGCTTTAGATTTTGCTTTTAAATTACATACTGATTTTGGAAAAAATTTTATAAGAGCAATTGACGTAAAGAAAAAATTAACTGTTGGTAAGGATTATTTATTGAAGCACAGAGATGTAGTAGAGATAGTTGCTAATAGATAATTACCAACGTTCTAGTGTTGCTGTTAGATTCGCATTTCCTTCTGTAATCTGATCTGAAACTACGTAAGTTTTTAGATTTGTTACGCCATCTGTTTCTTTCAAAGTTTTTAGAATATTTGCAGATGTTTCAGGATTATTAGCATTAATCTCTGCAATTATATCATATTCTCCATAAACTAAATGCACCTTGTTCACGTTTTTTTGTCCAAGTCCTTTTATTTTTGATAACACGTTGTTAATCTTGTTCTGATTAACTCCCAATAATGCAAAAACCATCAAATTTAACTCTACCCCCACTATTTTCTTAACTAAAACGATGGGAGTTAGGTTTATATATAAGTCTAACCTATATTTTTAATATAAAACATATATATTATATGGGGTAGAGGGCAATGGGATATAGAAAGATCATTGGATTTGGAGATAGTTCTTTTATTGTTAGCTTGCCTAAGGGCTGGGTGACGAAGAATGGTTTAAAGAAAGGGGATGTGATATCTGTTGAAGAGGATGGAAACCAAATAAAGATCATTCCAAGTGTTCTAAAACAAACTAGTGCTAATAATGAAATAAAGATAAACTTTGATGGTAATATAAAAAAGTTAAAGTCTGAGGTACTTTATGCTTACATAAATAATTACAACGTAATTAATGTTTTAGGGGACAATATACACAAACATTTGGATTCTATTAAAAATATAACAAGAGATTTTATGTATTTAGATATAGTTGACCAGACTTCTCATAATAAGATTGTGCTTAACACTTCTATAAATTTGTTTGATATCTCTATTTATGATACATTAAGAAGAATGGACAGAATAGTTCTTTCTATGAGCGAAGATGTAAAAGAATATTTGCTTGGGAAGAATACTAAAGTTGATACTTTACTTGATAGCAAGGAAGAAAATATCAATAAATTATGCAATTTAGTTTTTAAGACACTTAAGGGTGGATTTAATCCTAATGATAGGGCAATTTTAAATTTAGATATAAATGATATATTTTACTATTGGGAGCTTGCTCTCTTTATGGAAAAAATAGCTGATCAACTAAAGAGAATGCCTAGATATGTAAAACCTAATGTTCCAAAAGAATTAGTTGATCTTTTTGATAAGGCTATGGCTCAGTATTCTGATGCAGCAAAAGCAAATTTTGCAAGGGATCATAAACTTGCTGTTAGTGTAATATCTAAGAAAAAACTTGTTTATGATGATGCAGAGAAATTGTGGACAAAATTGCCAGCAAATTGTGTTGTTGTTACAGAAAAAATAGGAACCATAAATAATTATTCTGGAAATGTTGCAAAGGCTTTATTGAGATTGAAGAGTATAAAAACTGAAGAATCTTAAAATTTATTTTATTTCTTTTTATTATATTCTTTGTAGCAATTTTTACATAGGTATAATGAAGGTGCATCTTTGTCTTTCACTTTGTACACTGAAAGCTCGTCACAATAGTCACATTTGTTTATTTTACCTGGTTTTACTTCTTCTTTTTTCATATGTTTATTTATGGTTTTATTTTATATAAATCTTTGCTTTATTATTTTTTCTGGCACACGAAGAAGCAGTGATCCTTTTGGAATGGATCTAATTCTCTCTTATCTATGATTTTTAATTTTCCTTTTAATTGTTCTTCTACTTCTTTGTAGATTCTTTCAGGAGATTTGGTTACATCTATACTCCTTGATTTTATTGCTATTAATGCATAACCTTTTTGCTTTAGAAATTCTAAATTTTTGAATAATATTTCTACTTGATTTTTTTGGGCTATATCTTGGTATATTATATCAACTTGTGTTATTCTATTTTTGTATGTTTCTGGTTTGTTTGCGCTTGCTAATATTGGGATCATATTATTTCTTTTTTCGCAGACAAATAGTAGGTCTCTTACCACTCTTGGTGCGAAGTCTATACAGAAAATGACTCCTTTTTCTTTTACTATGTCTGAGATATATGAAGGGGTGTAGCCGTGTGATGCTCCCAAGTATAATATTTTATCTCCTTCTTTTATTGGTATAATTGAAATTTTTTTAGCAATTGCTGCTGCTAATTTAGATCTGAAAACTTCAAATATTCTATATTCTTTATTATCTTCTTTTACTGTTTTTTCACTGAAGAAAGTTGTGCCTGGTGTTATATTTTCTGTAACTATTATACTCCTTTTGTTTTTAGAATAAAAATATATTCCTGTATATTTTGTTTTTTCTATTGTCATTTGATTTTAGAATTTATAAGTATTAATAAATTGTTTGTTATCTTTTGCCACCGTTTGCTAATACAGGCAGGAGTATGTCATTAAATATTCTTGAGGCATTTTCACGTGCCATTCTTGCTAAAGCTTCATCTATTGTTTGTGGCTGATCTGTTTCATAGTTTATTCTACCTTCACTACCGGTGTCAATTACATATACTGCTCCAGGTGTCGCTTTTTTGTTTCCATCAATTTCTCTTGTACTTGGATTATACCCTGCAATTCTAAAGTATTCTCTAATCAGTCTATCAGTTTCTTCAGCAAAATTTGGGCCAAGTGCTGCAGTTTTCTCCCCTCTATCATGTTCCCTTTGTGCTCTGTAAGTTATTCTTTGTACTGCTTCTTCACCATGACAGACAAATACTAGGTTTATGTCTGGTCTAATATAGCCACTTGGTTCTTGTTTTGTTAATCCCCTTAAATATTGGGCAACTCCAGACAATGGTGAATCAAGCGTTGATTGTCTTGCTAATGTGTCTACTAATGGATATCTATGCAAGAATACTACACCTTTTTTAGGACTATTAGCGTTAGCTATAATAAATGGTAGAACTGCTCTTTCTAGTGCAGATCTTCCTTCTTCTCGTAGCGCAGCAACAGCAAGATGCCATCTTCCCCTACTATCTTCTTGTCTTTTTAACATCTCTCTTCTTATGTTGCTAAGTGATTGCTCTGCATCTGTTGATGCTCTGCTTGTAATTGCTGGGTGGCCTGCAGCTTGAACTAAACCATATAAAGTATCTGTTGCTCTTGATTTTCCTGAGCCTTTAGTTCCTGCAATATGAACAACTAAATAATGTTCTCTTTGTTTTTGTGTAACATCAATTCTATCAGTTAGAAAGTCTCTTCTTTCAAGTGTAGTTCTAATACTTGCTGGGCTTACTTTGCTAATCTTCATTTTGTTTTTTTACCCTTACAATCCCCTAGGTTTTATATGCTGTAACTTGTGCCTTAAAAAGCTTTCGTTTCTGTTGTTACTATATAGTTGTTTATTTGCAGGTTTATGCATGCCTGAAGAAGTCAATTTTCGCTGCTTTTGAGATTTCGCTAGCTAGCCTTCTTGCTGCTTTTCCCTTAAGTTCCTGTGGCGCGTTTGTTATATCTGGATGAGTGAATATAATGCCAAATTTGGGTGCTTTTGAGCCTGTTTTAATATGCCTGAATAATGCTTTTTCTGCACCTAAAACTTGTATTGTAGACGAGGGTAATTCTGCTAGGTGTTTTAGTGTGCCTGCATGATCAATTAATCTGGAAGCAATTAGTGGAGTAGCAACTTGGGATAGTCTTGGGCATATTTCTTTTGTTAATTCTTCTATGTATTTTTCTTGTGATTTTTCAAGTTCAATTAAATCTTTAATTTCAGCAGCAAGTTCATTAACTGAATTAAGATCTTTAGTTGTGTAATCTAAGCCAATATCTTCTTTTATTTTTTTATTAATTGCTTCCAAAAAGTTTTCTTGATTTTCTATTTTAGATGCTCTTGGTGCATAGTAGCCATATCTTTCTCTTAAATTAGCTACTAAGGTATTAATTATTTTTATTAGTTCGTCAATAGTATGAATTGTTTGAATAATCAGGATGTCTCTCTTTATTTCTTTCTTTAAACTTTCTTTTGTTAGTTTTATATTTAGTTCTCTTAGATCCATTACCATTGCTCAATGGTTTGGCTTTTAAATATTTATCTTTTTGTTATTCTATTTTGGTTAACAATCTTGTTTATTAATAATTGTTTATTCTACTTTTATATGGGCAAATTAATGAGTGTTAGAGATACGATGACTACTAAACCAGTAGTTGTTGGTCCCGAAACTACAGTAGAGAATGCTGTTAAGTTAATGTTAAAAGGAAATGTTGGTAGCTTGGTTATTCAGGAGAATAATATTCTTAGAGGTATAGTTACTGAGAAGGATTTAGTTGGAAAGGTTATTCTGAAAAATCTTAATCCTAAAAAAACTAAAGTTAGTAGTATAATGACTACTATTCTTGTTACTATAGATCCAAGTGCTGATATTTTAGATTCAGTAAAACTAATGACTAAACACAATATAAGAAGGCTGCCTGTTGTTGATAAAAATAATAAATTATTAGGATTAGTTACTATAAATGATATACTTAGAATTCAGCCGCAGTTGTTTGAATTAGTTTTGGATAGAAGCAGGCTTTTTGCATCAAGAAGAAATTATGTAGATAGTAAATGCAGCAGATGTGGTGTTTATAGTTTAGTTAAAATGGTTGATGGTGGATTTCTTTGCAAAGAGTGTGAGCAAAGCGAAAGTGTTATTAATTACTTAAAGTAAAATCTGATTATGGTTTTAAGAAAGGAAGGCATAGTCAAGAGAACTATTTATGCTAATGATGAAACATTTGATATTGCAAAGGTTTACAAAGGAGTTAAGGAGAAAGCAGAAGATTTAGGTTATTTCTTTATTGAACAAGAACAGGCTTTCAAACCAGGCAAATATGGCGATGAGGTCAGGTTCAAATTTTTATTTGTAAAAGAAGTTGATTTTTTTGGTGAGCAGGATATTTCTATAGAATTTAATTTTGAGAATTTGAGTAAAGTAAAAGGCAGGGATCATGGAGACTATAGTATTAAAATTGTTGGCGATGTGATAATAGATTATAAAAATGGGTGGGGCATGAATTCATTCAATAAATTTTTACTTGGTTTATATGCTAAGGTTAAGGATAGTGAGATAAAAAGCAAATATATAATACCAATGATAAAAGATATTACTGAGATTCAAGATTATATGAAAAGTGAATTTGGTTTTTATGTTTCTTAAACATAACTTTTATATATTTGGTTATTGCCCATAATTATATGAAAAAAGGGCTGAATACTATTACTTTAGTTTTTATATCTATATTTACTTTATTGATAATTGTATTTGCAGTATTTGCTGCCAGAATACCTAGGAGGGGAGATGTAAATTGGGGAGATCCCTTGTATGAATGTCTTAATACAATATTAACAGATACAGATTGCACATTAGATACTAATGTAGTAACAAGTTCTGATATAACAGATGCTACAATTAGTGGTGCTGATATTGCTTCTAACGGAACAATAAATAGAACCCATATAGCTGATGATACACTTGGCGGTGATGATATACAGAATGGTAGTATTGGTCCAGATGATTTAGGTGCAAATATTTTTGATACTGGTTTTGGTAATTCTGGTACAGCCTTTGTTTCTATAGATTTTGTGCCTAGCAGAAATTTATTTTTTTATGTTTGGCTTATGGCAGATATAACTGAAGTTGGGGCAGCTGATGGAGACATTACTTTAACTTTAAGTGAAAATCAGACTGCAGCAACACTCGCTTTAGATAATTCTTATACGTATGATCTTAGGGGTGGTGAGAGAGATACATTTTCTGCATTTTATATTATAACTGGTGCAAATACTGCAGCTATTAACATCACAGGACAAATAGAAGGTATAACTGGAGACACAGTAAATAACTTAACTATGATGTACATTGGTTTACCTGCTTAGTTTTTCTTAGAAAGGCTTATTAATTAGTTTCTTAAATTAAACTTATGCCAAAAGAGGACAGCATAATTAGTGATTCTAAGATAAAATATAAGGGAAACTTTGACTTAAAATTACTTTATAAAAAACTTAGGGAATGGTTATTGAGAGAGGAATATTCTGATCCTTGCAGTGATGGCGGAGAAAAAAAATATGCTGAAAGAGTGAAGCCTGGCGGCAAACAAGTAGAAATTGTTTGGAACACAAGCAAGGGTGAAGAAGGCGGATATTTTTCTTTGCAAATTAAGATTGAATTTTTTATTAATAATTTAAATGAAATTGATGCAGATAGAAATGGAAGAAAAATTAAATTGGATAGTGGCGAGGCTGAAGTGAAGTTTAGTTCTATCCTTGTTAGGAATGCAGATAAAAAGTGGAATGAAAAAAGTTTAATGTTTAAAATTTATGAGAGATATATTATACGTGATAAAATAGAACATTTTAAGATTGAATTATACAAGGACACAAATAAATTAATTGATGAGGTGAAGAACTTCTTTAATTTGTATAGGTTTTAAAATGCCGTTTACTCCATTTCATTTAGGAATTGCTTTGCTGATTGGTATTATTTTTTATAAATATTTAGATATGATTAGCATATTGATTGGAAGTGTTATATTAGATATTTGGCCATTTCTTGTTTTAATTTTAGGTTTGCCTTATACATTCCATGGTTTTTCACATTCTTTTTTAATTGCTATTTTAGCTAGTTTAATTTTAGCTATTGCAAGATTTAGTTTTAATAAATTTATAAATTTAAAAAGAAGTTTTTCTATTATCTTTTTTAGTTTTTTAATTGGAACATTTTCTCATGTATTATTGGATGCTCCGCTGTATAGTGATATGGTGCCATTTTGGCCTTTAGTTTTTAATCCTTTTTATGGGTTGTACAACTATAGCAGCGCGGTCTGGTTTTCTATAGTTTGTTTTTTGGTTGCATTTATTTTAATACTAATTAAATTGTTTAACCGAAAGCATTATTAATGAAGTATAATAATAAAATTAATAATGGTTCATACAGATAATGTTGTTAGAGATTTGGAATTTGCTTATGAAGGAGTATTTAATTTTAAGGAGCTTCTGTCTGTTATGAAGGATTTTTTAAAAAGATATGATTATGATGTAGATGAAAAGTTGTATGATACAAAAGTAAATGGAGATTTGAGGAATATTAAGATTAAATGGTCTTGTGATAAAAAGGTTGATGATTATAATAAATGTTTTGTAAAGTTGACTATAGACTTAAATGATTTCAAAGAAGGTTATGTTGATGGAGAAAAAGTAGTTGATGGGAAATTAAAGATTACTTTTAATGCTGAAGTTGAGAGAGATTACGGTGAAAAGTGGAAGAAGTCTCCAAGTAAGAAATTTATTAGGGCGCTGAATGAAAAATATGTTTCACAGGCAAAGCAGAACAAGGTTGACAGCCAGCTTAAGGGTTTGGTAGATGCTTTAAAGAAGGAAGTTAAGGGCTATTTAGAAAATTAAATAACAAAATGTTTATATATTAATTGTATTTTATTAAAGTTATATGAAAAAAGAGCTGAATACTATTACTTTAGTTTTTATATCTATATTTACTTTATTGATAATTGTATTAGCAGTATTTGCTGGCAGAATACCTAATGATGGAGAGAATAATTGGGGGCCAGTTCTTATAGATTGTCTAGATGATGTTACTGTTGGTGCGGGTAATTGTAGTCTTGGTACTGTTGTTTCTGGTTTTAATATTGTAGATGGCTCTGTTGCTAGTGCTGATATTACTGACGCAACTATTACAAGCGCAGATATTGGTGTTGATGTAATTGCTGCTGTTGATATTGCAGTTGGTGCTGTTGCTACTGCTGAAATATTGGATGATACAATACTTAGTGGAGATATACAGAATGGTACTATTGGTACTGGTGATATACAAGATGGAGAAGTTGGAGTTGCTGACATAGGTGCAGATGCAGTAAATGGATCTGAGTTGGCAAATGTAGCAGACTATAAAATAGTTCAATTAGCTGATGGGACAAATGGTTGGGATCCTGGTGGCGCAGCTACTGCTTGGACTATAGTTGACACAGCCACTACAGTAAATTCAGTTATTTTTGTATCTATTGATGGATCTGGAGGTGTCGCTGCTATCGGATGTGTTATTGGTGATCTAACTGCTGGTGGTAGTTTTTCATTGATTTGCAGTGCTGCTCCAACTGGCGGTTCAGTATTAAATTATATGATGATAAATCCATAGATAGGATTTGTGTGGTTAATACTATGAAATTATATTATATGCTGTTTTTTGTTATGTTATTTTCTTTGCCTATAGCTTTTGCTGGTATGGGAGACTGTACTTTTGGTGATTGTGGGTTTGGGGATGATTGCTGTAATGGCGGTGGTGGAGGCGGAGGCAGTAGTGGCAGTGGCGGAACAGCACCTACTGTTTTTGTGGGTGATTCTGGGGGGACTACTCCTTATGATGTAGGTGATAATGATAATGCAGATGATCCTGTTTCTGGCACACAAGTTGTATTGAGTTGTTCTTCTGCTTGTGGTTTTGGTGGCAAAGAGGTTGGTACTAATGGTTTTCCGCCAGGAGATTATGATGACTTGAAAAAGGGGGCTGGTGAGCAAGCTGGAAAGCTAGGTAGATTTGGAGAGCAACAAGGCGGAGAAGCTACTTTCTTATCTGGAATACTAACTGGTGGTTGTAGCGGAGATATATCTGGATCTAGCATGAATTTTAATATAGATTTAAATGTAGTTGATTTAGAATGTGAAGATATAATTGTTGTTGCTATGAAAAATGGTTTAGTAGAGCCAGTAGATATAGTATGTTCTATTAATGGTGATAAGGCTGAGGTAAGTCTCCCTATAAATGAATGTTTTGATTCACTTGCTATTTTTAAGGGTGAAGAGCCAACAGCTATAGTACCACAACCTGAACCTGGGCAGCCTATTGCTGAAGTTCTTTTACCACCAACCCAAGAAGAGAGGAATTTCTTATGGTTGATATTACCAGTGCTTGCTATTTTAGTAATTGGTGGCTTTGTATATTATTATAGAAACAGAAATAAGAAATTATTTTGAATAAATTTTATTGATGGTTTATTATTAGGACTTATCTGAAATCTCTTTGTTTTAGCATTCATTCTTTAGTGAAAACAAAATATTTATATATCAGTCCAGTTCTAAATATTCTAATCTTATAATAAAAAAATAAAAAGGGTGATCATATGAAAAAGATGCATATTGTATTAACATCTATTGTGTTTCTATTAATGTTAGGTGCTGGTCTAGTAATAGCAGACCATAATAGGGTTCCTACAGTAAATGGAGATAATAATGCTTGGGGAACAGTTTTGAATCATTGTTTAGATAATATTATGGATGCATCTTGTAATCTTGATGCTGATGTGGTTGTAAGTGCTGATATTACTGACGCAACTATTACAAGCGCAGATATTGGTGTTGATGTAATTGATGATGTGGATGTAGTTGATGATGGCTTGGATGCCAGCAGTTTAGCTGATACTTTAAATGTTGCTACAGATGGTGCTCCTCTTGTATTTACTACTGATGATACTAACGGCATAATGATTGGTTCTGCTGTTGCTCCTACTGCAGAGATAGAAGATATATTTTCAATAGCATCTGGTGCCATTAATATAGGTGATATTGATGGTACTTGCCTGACAAGCGTAGTAGCTGTAGCTGGTGCAGTTTTGGGAGATACAGTAATTGTAACCCCTGTAGCTGATGATCCAGTTTGGGATAGTGCTTCTATAACTGGCTTTGTAGAAAGTGCAGGCAATGTAAAGATTGTTATATGCGATGGCGTTGTTGCAGCCGGCGCTTTAGATCCAGCAGAAATGACCTACCGTATTACAGTAATTAGCTATTCAGCTGGATAAGGGATCTTTTTGTTTTTTTATTTTTATTTATGGAGTTAAAATTGGAGGAATGACGATATGAAAAAAACTTTATTGTTCTTGTTCATTGTTTTGCTTTCATTGCCTATAGCTTTAGCTGAGCAATATGGTGATTGTGATTATGGTGATGGTCAATATGGCATAGGCTTATGTGACAGCGGTGGTGGAGGCGGAGGAGGAGGCGGTAGTGGCAGCCAAAGCCGTTCAACTTCAGTAGCTACCACAGGTGGTTCTTCAACATTATATCAATCTCCTGATTTTGCAGATGGCAGTAATGTTGTAGTAGATTTTACAACTAGTTATAGTGTTTCTGGTGCAGTAACTGTAACTCATTTTCCAGATGTAAATACTGTACCTTCAAATGTGAGGGGGGCTGTATTTGCTATAGATAATGTTCATGCAATATATAGAGTTTATGGGAGTAGCCAACTAGAAGATGCTATGAGTGAAGCTACAATAACATTTAAAGTTCCTGCTGATAACATTGACTTAGATAGTTATGATATAGGAATAGTACATGTGAATGATGATGGAACTACTGAGAGTTTAACTCCAGAGAGCGTTACAATGGAAGGAGAGTTTGTAGTTGTAACTGCTAGCTTGCCTGGATTCAGTTACTTTGTTATTACAAAAAGTCCTAAGGTTGCAGCCCAACCTGCAGCACCTGTAGTTTCTGGGCCTGAAGTGACTGAAGAAGCAGCTGAACCTGCTGGTACACAAGAAGCAGAGAAGCCAAACAGATTAGGATTGATATTAATAATCTTGGCTGTAATAGTAATCTTAGTAATAGGTTATGTAGTATTTAGAAGACAGAGAGATAAGTTTTAAACTACATTTTTCTTTTTATTTTAGTTTTCAATTAAAGTAGATAAATTTATATAGATTTATTATTTCTTTGGTTATGGAGAGTTTAATATGGCAAAGAGAATTGGCGGTAGTAGAAGAAAAACAAGGCATAAGTTAGCTAAGAATGTTAGAGA
>CAYJQZ010000020.1:0-11331 GCA_964372555.1 Candidatus Woesearchaeota archaeon
TGACTTTAAATAAAAGCTAACATAAATAGTATACATGGAAAATTTTGATGAAAAAGCAAGAAAAATGGAACCTGACTCAAGTGCATGGGTTTCGCTCGGGGCACTTTTATTTAAAGATAATTTTATATAGTTTATAAACAAACTTTAATTTATGGTAAAAGAAGTAAGAGTAAGTCATATATTGGTTGGGAATCAAGAAAAAGCAACTGAAATACTAAATAAAGTTAAAGCATTCTATAATTTTGAGAAATTAGCACAAGAAGAATCAAAATGCCCAAGCAGAAAAAAAGGAGGAGGCCTAGGTTGGTTTGGAAGAGGCAAGATGGTTAGGGAATTTGAAAATCTTGCTTTCAATTTAAAGAAAGGAGAATTTGGAATTGTAAAAACACAATTTGGTTGGCACGTAGTAAAAAAAGTTGATGAAAAATAACTTCATTTCTTTACAAAGGCCCAGCCAACTAAATGCCATCTAGTTCCAATCCTTCTAGAAATAGCAATCTTAGAACCAACTTCAGCACATACTGGTCTTTTTAATTTTATATGAACATTTTTCTTCTCTAAATTAATAACTATTCCAGCAGTTGTCATTGCATTCACATTAAGCATTAATGGCTCACCCTTCTTTATTGGTTCAACCTTCATCTCTTCCTTAGTACCTATAACTTTTTCCAGTAATTTAGGTTCCATCTTTAATTCAGCCCATACTGGTGGTAGTTTACCAACCAAACCAACAACACTTCCAGCTAACTGATCAGATTTAACAATTGCAGGATCCAATTTAGTTTGCATAGCAACAGAACCGCCAGGCCCAACACTTTCAACAGCAACACTGCCTGTAACTAAAGAAACAATTTCAGTATTAATTGGTATCCACTTCTCAACTCCCTTCTCTTGAATTAATCTGCCAGGCCCAATCTCAATCCCATCACTAACATGAAAAATACCTTGCTTTAAAGATCCACCCAAAACACCACCAACTAAATTTTTTATGTTAGTGCCTGGCTTATTAACATCAAAACTCCTAGCAACAAACATTAAAGGTTCTTTACTAGAATCTCTAGTCGGTGTAGGAATAAATTCTTGAATTGCCTCTATTATATAATTAATATTAACATTATGTTTAGCAGAAACAGGAATAATCGGAGCCTTATCAGCTATAGTTCCCTTAACAAAATTCTTTATCTGGTCAAAATTTCTCAATGCATCTTCCTTGCTTACAGCATCAACTTTATTTTGAATTATAACAATGTGCTTTATTCCAACTATTTCTAAAGCCATCAAATGCTCTTTAGTTTGTGGCTGAGGACATTCTTCATTAGCAGCAACCAAAAGTAAAGCTCCATCCATGATTGCACTTCCGCTAAGCATAGTTGCCATTAAAGTTTCATGTCCTGGAGCATCAACAAAACTTACAATTCTTTGTTTTTCACACTTATCACATTTCTTTTCTCTGCTAAAACCATGCTCACTACATTTATAGAAAGAAACATCAGCATAACCTAACTTAATTGTAATTCCTCTCTTAACTTCTTCACTATGAGTATCAGTCCATTTTCCACTTAAGCACTGCAACAAATGTGTTTTACCATGGTCTACATGGCCAACCAATCCAAGATTAATAACTGGTTGTACATCTTCTCCAGAAACAACTTTATCTTTCTTAACCATTAAACTTTCGACACAAGTAACGTTTTTAAAGGTTTTGAATAAATACAACATATGATTATTAAATCTAAAAAAAGAACATTCAATGTAACTCATTGTACAAGCACACTTTCTCACTTTTCTGGACTAATGTTCAAAGTTCCAAAGAACGACGGATTATTATTTGAATTTAAAAAAGAAGCACCAATTTCACTGCACATGTTATTTGTATTTATTACAATAGACATAGTATACATAAATCAAAATAAAGAAGTAATATAAATTCTAAAAAAAGTAAAACCATTTACACCTTATATAAAAGCAGTAAAATGCAATTACATCTTAGAACTAAAAAACTCAAAGAACCTACAGTTGAATGACAAAATAGCTTTTTAAATAAATAAAATCTAATTATACAAATGAAACTAGACAAATTCTTCTACCCAAAATCAATCGCAGTAGTTGGCGCCTCAAAAAAAGAAGGAAAAGTGGGAAATACATTATTTAAGAAATTAAAAAGTTTCAAAGACAAAAAATATTTCATAAACGCAGATGGTTATAAAATAGAAAACATACAAACATATAAAAACCTAAACAAAGTTAAAGACAAAATAGATTTACTAATAATAGCAGTTCCAGCTAGTCTTGTAAAACAAGTTGTAACAGATGCAGCAAACAAAAATATAAAAAATATAATTATAATCTCTGCTGGTTTTTCAGAAATTGGCAGAAAATATCTAGAAAAAGAAATATTAACAATCGCCAGAAAAAATCAAATTAGAATTCTAGGCCCAAATAATTTTGGCTTTGTTAATACAAAAAACAATCTAGATTGTACATTCTCGAAACTGACGCCTAAAAAAGGTTTGATTGCATTTGTATCTCAATCTGGTGCTCTCTGGTCTGCAATAGTAGACTACAGCATAACAAATAACATTGGCTTCTCAAAATTTATTAGTTTGGGTGATATGCTAGACATTGATTTTAATGAAACTATAGAATATTTAAGCAAAGACAAAGAAACCAAGGCAATATTTCTGTATATTGAATCACTAAAGAATGGAAAAGAATTTATGAAAGTCGTAAAGCAATGTAAAAAACCAATAGTTGTTGTTAAAGCAGGAAAAACATCTGAAGGGGCAGTAGCTGTTCATTCACATACTGGCAGCCTGGCAGGTTCATATGAAATATACAAAGCAGCATGCAAACAAGCAGGAGCAATATTTGCAGAAAATCTAACAGAAGGCTTAGATTTAATTAAATTTTTAGAAATGCAAAATCTTCCCAAAAGAAAAAACACACTAATAATCACAAACGCTGGAGGTCCAGGAGTATTACTGACAGATGCACTAATAGAAAATAAAATAAATCTAGCAAAAATACCACAAAAAATTAAATTCAATTTACCACTGGCAGCAAATACAAAAAACCCAATAGACATTCTAGGCGATGCAAAATCAGATAGGCTAATAGAAGTATTAAACAAAATTAAAAAAGAACAATTCTATGATATTTTAATAACAATACTAACACCACAAGATATGACTAACAGTTATCACTTTGCACAAGAACTAATTAAGTTCAAAAAACAAACAAATAAAACAATGATTGCCTGCTTCATGGGCTCAGAATCATTTAAAGAAAGCATAAAACTATTAGAAAATAATAATATTCCTGTATTCTTCAACTTAGAAAGAGTAGCAAGAGTATTAAATAACTTAAATTAATCAAAAACAATTCTAGCATCAACTATTTTTGCGCTCTTAGAATTAACAACTAACGGATTAATATCAAGTTCAAAAATATTTGAATTTTCTTCAGCCAATTTAGAAACTTTTAACAAATTATCAATTATTAAATTAATGTTAACCTTATCTCCTCTAAAACCAGCCAATACTTCATAGCCCTTCAATTCTTTAATCATCTCCAAAGCATCTACTCTGCTTATCGGAACAATTCTAAAAGCAACATCCCTTATAACTTCAGCAAACACGCCACCCAAACCAACTACAACAACATGGCCAAAAGTACCATCTCTCTTCAAACCAATTAAAACATATTTTCCATGAACAAACTTCTGAACTAAAACTCCTTCTTTCTCAATATTCATCCTCTTTAGCTCATTAAAAACCCTGGCGAAGTCATCCTTAAAAACATTTAATCTAACAGCATTCAAATCTGTTTTATGTAATAATTTATCAGAAACAACTTTCAAAACAACAGGAAATCCTAATTTATTTGCATAATTAAAGGCTTCATCAACATAATTAAATATCTTTCTTTCAACAACAGAAAAATTATTACTCTCAAGAAATTCTTCAGCGCTATATTCTGTTAAAATCTTCATTCTAAAGATTTGAGCTTCCTCTCTATATCGCCAAGCTCAGCTTTTAATCTATTTATTTCACTATTAACAACAACTTCTTTAACGCTTTTATGATCAAATTCATATTCTTTATGTTTTTTATCTTCAGGCAAATGAACTAAAGGCAATCCTTTTTTTTCAAAACCCCTTGCAAGTTCAAAAATTTCGCTATGAACTCCCTTCAAAGATACAAGAATATCGTGTTTCTCTTCTCTTATATCTTTTAATTCCTCATGAGTCTTAAGAATTCTAGTAACATCAATAGTTGCACTCAATATATTCTTTCTTACAGTAATCGGCCTTGCTATCTGAACATGAACTGGTTCTTCCCAAGCATTACCAGCTTTAATTTTCTTTTGCATCTATACCTCGAACAAATCCTTATCTATAGAAATTAATTTTTCTTTTATGTTTTGAAGATCTTTCTTCCACTCATCAAGTTTATCCTGTTCCTGTGCTTTTATTTCTTCTAAAGCCCTAAATAATTGTTCAGCATCTTCTAATTTCGCCTTTAAAGCATGTAAAGAATGCATAACCTCTTTGTATGCATCAATTCTAACAAACAAAGGCTTTTCCTCTTTAAATTCAAATTCTTTACTATAATCTAAAGAAGCTGCCGAACTAGCACCAACCATTTTTTTACCAGAAAGACCATGGTTCCTTACAGGTATATTATATTCTTCATCTGTTTCCCCTCTTACTTCTTTCTTTATATCAGATATTGTTGGCTCATAAGTAGGAAATTCTGAAAAACTATCTCCCTCTTCTGGCGGAGAAGGAAACTCTGGCAGCTCTGGAGACTCAGTCTGTGATTGATAAGGTTGAGAATTAAGAGTAAAAAGTGGCTTTTCTTCCTCTTTCTTCTTAGTTTTAGAACCAAATAGACCCATAAATTCACCCCTGCGTTACAATAAAACATGGCTAGGATGTATTAAAAAGTTTTCTTATTATCTAAGTGTAGTGACTTAACACCTAAATAAAAAATAAAGCAAGTTTTATAAATGTTATTTTCCAAAATTACCTTCTATCAAAATGAAAGTTCCGCAAAAAGCAGTAGAAGAAGCAATATTTGAGATCGCAGGCAAAGAAGGCCTTCCGGTCTTTAAGATACTAAAAGATAAAGAAAATGTAAATGAATTCACAATAGCTGACAAACTAAAGCTTACAATAAACCAAATAAGAAATATTATTTACAAATTTGAGCAATACAACCTTGTCACGTCAACAAGAAAAAAAGATAGAAAAAAGGGATGGTACATATATTTCTTTACTCTTAACAAAAAACAAACAGAAGACCTAGTTGTCCAACTAAAAGAAAATAAAACAACAATATTAAAGAGGCAGCTAGACAGAGAAACTGCTCATGAATTCTATACATGCCCAAACAGGTGTATGAGGCTAACTTTAGAGAATGCAATGGAACATAACTTTATGTGTTCAGAATGTGGAAGTCTTTTAGAACCAGAAGAAAAAGAAAAGAATATGCAAAGAATAAATAAACAAATTAAAGACTTAGAAGATGAATTAAAGAAATTTAAAAATTAACTTGTAGTTCCATTAGGTAAATACTTTCTTAACCAAAAATCTTGATCAACACCATTACGAACAAAACCTGCAACAAAAATATTTCCTGAAGAATCAGAAGTAATCGCCTTGCCTCTGTCCTGGCTATCATCTATTGGCATAGGGCTATCAAAAATACTTTCCCAACCAGAAGAAGAATTAACAACAATATTTGTATCAAAAACAGGATCATAGCCAAAGGTTTCATAACCAGTCCAAACAGTATAATTATAAGGTGAAGGAAGTACTGTTACTCCAAATCCAACATCAGAACTTCTTGCTGGCCCATCATAAAGCCTCTCAGATCTAAGCCTTCCATCAAACATAGAATACTCACCAAGCATAACATCAGAAGCAACATCCCATCTGGGGTATTTATAACCAATAACAAAAATAGAAGTATTATGATAAGCAAGGTTATTGCCTGTAAGTTCAGTTCCATTTATCTGCCTAGACCAAACAACATCTCCATTAGTAGGATTAACTTTAGCCAACCACAACTGAACAGAATAGTCATCCAAACGAGGAGCATAATTAGCAAATCTTCCAGTTAAATATAAATAACCATCTGGACCAACAATAACATCTTTGCCCTCGCTAGATTGTCTAAGCACTGAAGTATTATAAATTCTAACCCAGGAAGGCATAGTGGCTGGAGGAATATACTTAGCAAAAAATATATTTTTGCTTACATTTTCAGCGCTCTCTCTTCTATAAACAGAACCAGTAACATAAACATTACCTAAAGAATCTACTGTAATGCCTTTTCCGTCATCATTTAATCCTTCATAATCAAATGTGGTATTCCAAACAACGCTACCACTATTTGTATTTAACTTAGCAATCACTGCATTACTATTGCCTAAGCGATTGCCATAAGTTCCAATTGCATAAACAAAATTATTTGCAGAATCAACTGAAATATCATAAAGATATCTGTCAAATATTGTTGAATTAAAAGGAAGAACTCCCTCAAGATCTTGTATCCAAGAAATATTACCACAAGCATCATGTCTACTTATCCATATTTTTGCCCTTTTTTGATTAAGGCCAAGAAAATCTTCCATGCCCTCTCTTGTATAAGACACACCACCCAAATATATAGAATAACCTGTCCTGCTAACAGCAATACTATTCGGTTCATCTATAGAACTATTGCCATA
Source organism: Candidatus Woesearchaeota archaeon (assembly GCA_964372555.1). Taxonomy (GTDB): domain Archaea; phylum Nanobdellota; class Nanobdellia; order SCGC-AAA011-G17; family GW2011-AR18; genus CAYJQZ01. The sequence continues at coordinate 6,736 of CAYJQZ010000020.1, forward strand.
ACCATCAAAAATAACTGTCCAAGTAGGGAGCACACAAGGCATTTCTGGTGGGCCCATCTTACAAAAACCTGATGTACCTTTGTTACAAAAGTCACCCAAACTCAACAAAGCACCAAGAACAAAAGGAATACTAAATAAAATAATAAGTATAAAAATGTAAAAAATCCTCTTTACTGTCATCATTAAATGATTTAGATTGCCACTTATATTATTTTCTATTGTAAAATGCTTACTTTAGAATATCATCTGAAATAAAGGAATCCAAACCTTAAACCCATCTAAAGGAGGTATTGGTAGCATATTAAAAATAAACAACCACTTATTAACTTCTTTAGTTAAGCTCCAAAATATTGCTTGCCTTCTGCTAATGCGTTTCATATTCTTCAAAACTAAAATAGCACTTAACCACAATGCCAGATTAATAAATGGACCAGCAAATGCACTTAACATCATTTGTAATTGACTAGCACCAGAGATCATAACGTAACCTGGGGCTAAAATAATAAATCCACTTCCCAATAACTTAAGTGCAACCCCCAATAATAATCCAAAATAAGAAACTTGAAAAAATGCACTCAATCCAAAGCCCATAGCAACAAACTTATGCATCATCTCATGAAGAATAATTCCAGGAGCAGCAACTAAACAGCAAAACCAAAACTCACTCCAATCAAAACCCTTAGTATAAGAATCCAAAATATCTTTTTTACTTCCTCTTAAAGGAAACAACCCTGTAAAGATATAGCCAACTACTAAAGTCGCAATTATTATGTGTAATATTTCTAAAAAAGAGATTATAGCCATCTCAATCTTCAAAACCTAAAAGCAAAAATACTAAACCAACTAAAAATACCAAAATAGGTAATCCTCCCTTTAACAAAGTCAAGAAATCAATCCACCACCAAACTGCCACAGCATATACTGCTGCAAGAATTAAAATTAATCCAATTACAATCTTTAAAATACCCATTGCGTTCATAATTATAAGAGACAACTACAGATTTATAAAGATTTTTGTAGTATAAAATAGCTATAAAACAAACCTAGAAACCTTTAAATATGGTCTAAAATCACCCAAAAAAACAAATGGGCTTTTACAAATACCTAAGCAATTTAGATAGAGAAAAATCAAAAGAATACTCTGAACTAATTAGAGAGAGATTAATAGAGTGGAGAAAAGAGTCTACGCCCCTAAGAATAGAACATCCAACTGATTTGGTTTCTGCTAGAAGGCTTGGTTACAAGGCAAAGCATGGTTTTATTTTATTAAGAGTGAGACTGCCTCGTGGACAAAAACAAAGACCACAAATAAAAAAGGGAAGAAGATCTGCACATTTAAGACAAAGATTAGTTCTTAACAAAAGTTATCAATGGATAGCAGAAGAGAGAGCAGCTAAAAATTATCCTAATTTAGAAGTTTTAAATTCATACAAAGTAGGAAAAGATGGGTTACACTATTGGTTTGAAGTAATATTAGTTGATCCACACCACCCAGAAATAAAAGCTGATAAAAGGATTTCCTGGATAATAAACCAAAGAGGGAGAGTTTATCGTGGATTAACATCTGCTGCTAGAAAATCAAGAGCTCTAAGAGGAAAAGGCAAAGGTTATGAGAAATCAAGACCAAGTCTTAGAGCTAATTTAAACAGAGCAAGATAAAGATTGTATTACAATAAAATTTATAAATTAAATATAACAAGAATCTAAAATAATGTCAATAGAAGCAATAGTGGGGCAAATTGTGGATTCTAATGGCCTTGTACCTATAATGGTTACATACAGAATACTAGGAAGAAAGTTATTTTCTAAAGCAACAGGATACGGAGAATGGGGATTAAAAACTGAATCTAGCGGCGTGGAAACAAAAGATGGAAGAGAATATCTCTACGATGGAAAAAAAGAACCTAAAGATGAACTAGCGGGGAGTACTAGATTACAAAGAATGGTTTTTCAAGGTAGTCAAGGTGAAGGCAGATATAAAATATTAGTTGTGATAGATGCAAGAGATAAAACACAAAAAGTAGTAGTAAAAGTAAAATATGTTGATAAAGATGAAATAAGACCAGAATGGTATGTTAAACATAAAGCAAGATCAATAGCATCAATAGTTGCAAATAATTATAGGAGAGCATTAGATAGAGGTGGAATCGTAGAATATAGTTAAATCTCAATAATCTTTCTTCTCTCTAATTCTTCAAGTACAATCATAACTATTCCAGAAACTAAAACAAAAATTACACTCAAAACCATTAACAAAGCAAATAATCCCATTTTACTTAACTGCTAGTTTTATATCTGAACCCTTAACAGTTTTTCTTCCAGAATGCTGAGCAATTCTAACTGCTTTTTGTCCAATATTCTCTCCATAATTCTCAAGAACTTCCTTCATTGCTTCCTTTGCATCTTCACTTACCCTAGGAGCACCACATTTTTTTAATAATTTCTCCATTGCAGCTAAAGGAAGAATCTTCTTATTGTCCATGCAATTATCTAATTAAAATTACTTAAATAGCTTTCGGTATCTACTTTTTAAAAATCTTCTTTATCTTAATCTGCTTTCTTTCTAAAAAGGATATCAAAAGAACAACTAGAATTATTACAAGCACTATTGTTATTATAGCAGATATGAAAAAGAACAACAATACTAAAACAAGAGTAGCAACAATAGCAATTAATAACCTATTAATCAAAGAAATCCTGCTGTCTAATTTTAAAAATATGATTATACCTAAAGCAAGTATCAAATAAAATATAATCTGCTGAACTAAACCCATAAGAAAACTTATATATCGGAACATTTAAATCTTTCTATGCTAAATGAAAAAGAAATCAAAGAAATAAGAAGCATTATTGAAAAAGCAAACAATCCCTTGTACATATTTGACAATGATGGAGATGGTGTTTGTTCTTATTTACTATTCAAAAAACATTACAAGAAAGGTATTGGAATACCAACAACAACTGCAGGAGCACTAGACGCACAATATCTAAGATACGTTGATGAAGAAAAACCAGATCTAATAGTTATATTGGATAAAGCAGTTGTAAAACAAGAATTCATAGATGGAACCTCATGCAAAGTAATGTATATAGACCATCATCCAATACAAAAATTAAAAAAAATAAAATACTACAACCCACTAAAACGCGACAAAAAATCTTACATACCAACAAGTTATATGGCATACAAAGTTGTAAAATCCAACTTATGGTTAGCCGTAGTAGGTTGTTTATTTGATTATAAAATACCAGATTTCATAAAAGAATTCAAAAAACAATATCCTGGTTTAGTAGACAAAATCCCAAAAGACCCAGGTTATTTAAAATATATTTCGCCAGTAAGCAAACTTGTAAAAATATTTGCATTTAATATGAAAGGCAAAAGTAAAGACGTAAAAAATGCAATAAGGGCACTAGAAAAAATTGAATCACCCTCAGAAATACTAAATCAAACAACTGAAGAAGGAAGTTTAGTTTACCAAAGATATGAAAAAATAAATAAAGAATACGAAAGATTAATGCAAAAAGGAAAAGAATGTGCATCAAAAGAAAAACTAATGGTATTTATCTATCCTTCATTTGAAACAAGCTTCACAAGCGATATGGCAACAGAACTAAGTTATTTATATCAAAACAAAACAATATTAGTGTCAAGAGAAAAAGAAAATGAAATGAAAATAAGCTTAAGAGACCAAAAAAGAGATATAGCTAAAATATTTAAAAAGGCAATGGAAGGATTAAAGGGATATGGTGGTGGCCACCCACATGCAGTTGGTGGAAGTGTAAGTAAAGATGATTTTAATACTTTAGTAGAAAGAATAAAAAAAGCAATAAAATGAATCAAAACAAAAAAAGGGGTTTAATTGCAATAAATATAATTTTGATTATAATTATTATACCAATTTCCTTTGCACAAACATACAGCGTAAGTGATTTCAATGATTACTCAAGCCTAACACTAAGTTCTAACTTAGACACAGGATTCAGAGCAATAAAGACAAGCAATAGTGGAAGAATAGATGAAATAAATGCATTCTTATCATTCTTTCCTGAAAACACAAATCTACAAACAGTTAATTCTATAGAATTTTACTCAAGTCCAGAGGCAGAAATAACAAAAGAAACAGAAGAAATAACATTCAAATGGCAAAACCCAACACAAGAAGATTTCAACTTAGTAGTAAACTCAACAATAACAACAAACAATGCATTAATAATTATAGATAAAAAAAGCCCATTCCCTACAGAGAATAATGGTGTTTACGATAGTTATGTAAGCCCGACAGAATTTATTGATATAACTCCAGAAATAAGAGCACAAGCAGAAGAATTAGTAGAAGGAGAAGATGATCTTTATGTTGTTGCATTCAAGGTTGGAAATTGGGTAAATCAAAACGTAAACTACAACCTAACAACACTTACAGCAGAGGTAGTACAAAAATCAAGCTGGGTTTTAGAAAGAAAAGAAGGCGTATGTGATGAAATTACAAATTTATTTATTTCAATGATGAGATCACTAGGAATCCCTTCTAGGATTGTATCTGGCATGGTTTACACAAACCTAGATAACAAAAGGCAGCCACATGGGTGGGCAGA
>CAYJQZ010000021.1:0-1325 GCA_964372555.1 Candidatus Woesearchaeota archaeon
ACCATTAGGTAAATTTAAATATAATATAATTAATACAAACTAAAATGAGGTTGCATTTATCAATACTAATAATATTCCTAATCAGTTTAATTCTGCCCGCCATAGTAAATGCAGATAGGGTCAATTGTATTCTTGGTAACGAGGAAGATTATGAAAATTGTGTAAGAGAACACGGAAGTTGTTCAAAAGATGAAGCAGGAGATAGGATCCTTGTTTGCTGGGCAGAAAGGGAAGAACGAGAACCAACTGAAGAACCAGAAATACCACCACTTCCTGAAGGAACAGAACTAAATGCTCAGATAGTAAGCGAGAGGGAAATAATATTAAATCTAGAAACAAAAGACAATGAAAGAGCTGAATTTATACTAAAATTAATAGAAGATAAAATTGGAGATGAATTCATACTAAAACCAACACTAAATATTAACATGGATATAAAAGGCGTATCGAAAATACCACCAAAAGTGGATACAAAGTTAATTCCATACTTTTTATATCTTAATTTAGCATTATCAGCACTATCTCTAATAATTTTAATTCTAATAATAAAAGACACAGTAGAACCAAAATTTAGATTATAAGCGAGCCCGGAGGGATTCGAACCCCCATCCTCTGGTATCTACAAAATTACCGTAGCCAGATATTCTATCCAGGTTATACTACGGGCCCACAATAAAAATCAAGTTAAAGAATTAATTAATCTTTCTCTTTCATCATATAATATAATAACAGCAAAGCCCCACAAGTAACAAAAACATCAGCTAAATTAAAAACAGGCCAAAATCCTAAATCTACAAAATCAATAACATATCCTCTAAAAATTCTATCAATTAAATTTCCAAAAGCCCCAGCAAGTATAAAATTAAAGGCCAGAGAATGCTTTTTTTCTTTATTATAAAAATAAAAAACAAATAATATTACAAGTAAACTAATTAAAATAAATAAAATGTTATAACCTTTAAAAAATCCAAAAGATATCCCTGTATTTGCAACAAAATTAAATGAAAAATACTTAAACAAATAGATATGTTTCCCAATAAAATACAGTTTAGTTAATTGATCAATTACTATAAGAATTAAAACAAAAATAAAGTCTTTTAGATATTTCATCTGCTCTCTTTGGCAATTTGTTCTATAACCTGTAGTCTCCTATCCAAAAGTTCTAATCTCTGGTTTATAACATCTAATTTAGCAATTATCAACTGCACATCAGTATTGCTTAAACCTGTAGCTTGAAAACTGGGTGGCTGACTAAAAGCTGGTTGAAATCCAGGATCACCACCAAAAGAAGGTCTAAAATCTTCATGAAAAGTAGGCGAAGGCTC
>CAYJQZ010000021.1:1335-10787 GCA_964372555.1 Candidatus Woesearchaeota archaeon
CCTTTTTCTTCCTCTTAAATACATCCAAAATACCCATTACAAAAATTTAAATATTATAGTATATAAATACTTTTTGATTATATAATGAAAGAAAAAGAGATCTTAAGTTTTGATGAGATAAAAAAGGGATTATCTAAGATAAAAGATAGTAAAGACAAAGTAGGTTATCTAAAAGAATTCTTAGAAGATGAAGATTATAAAGATAAAAGAAAAGACTTAGTAAAAGAGTACGTACCACTACTACTAAAAGAACCTTTGATAAGTTATAATTTAATATATGACTCCCTAAATGAAGGTCTTGAACCAATATATTTTTGGGTTCTAGACTTTATGAGTGATTCAAGTCCTGCAGGCCTAGGCCTAAATGTTTGGAAGGGCCCAGAAGAATTTGAAGCATCTGTTACATCAGGATATTTTGGCGAAATGGGACAAAGATCAACACTAATGCAGCAAAAAGCAATGGAATATCTTGGTACAGTAAATAACTTAATCAAAAGTATACTAAATCTCATTTATGATCTAAAAGAATTTGAAATCAAACTTAAACCATATGATGAATTAAGAGATGAGAATTTAAACCAAGAACAAAAAAGAGCAGCACTACATTCTCTAAAGGGGGTGTGGATGGACCAAGTAGATGCAAGAAAGGGCCGTGGAAGTATAAATCTACTAGTACAAGACTTACAATTCATAACTCTAAGAGATGCATTTTTTTACATAGACAAACCAGAGCAAGTAAATAAAGACTTAGATCTAAATGAAAGAGTAAAAAATATACTTAGAAGAAAACTAGAAGAGTTTGATGCATGGAAAATATACAGTGAAAAAGAAATCAGAAAAAGATACGAAATAGAAAAAATATATCTAAAATCCCAATATGGAACTCTAAAAATATATGGTAACTGGATCAAACCATATCTAATAGCCGCGCAAAGACTTAAGATGCGAGATACAACATCAAAAGGACTAATGAATCCAAACATAGTAAATGCATTCAGCAACATGGAAATAGAAATAAAAATCTATGGAAAAAAAGAGATTAAACCATCAGCAATTCATGAATCATTCAAAGAAATAGAACTAGATAAAAAATATTATTCAATAATAGAAATAATAATGAAATTTAGAAGCGTTCCTTCTTCGCTTTCAGGTCAGGGAGGCAGGCAGTATATTCATGCTGGCCGTACTGACATCGCATTCAATGCATTTGCGATTGATAATGTAGATCTAGAAGCACTAGAAAGCTTCGAGTTATATGAAGATATAGATCTAATTGATGAGTATGTTGGTGGGAGCCTAAAAAGACTTGAGGAAGAACTAGATCAATACTTAAGAGAACCTGCCAAAGCATCCACTAAGAAAAAAGAAAAAATAAAGCCATTCATAGAAAATCCATTCAGAGGGCTGTTTGATGGTTTCAAAGAAATTTATGATCCATTAAAAGGAGCAATACTGCCAAAAAGAAGGGGACCAGGCATAGCATATAAAGAATTAGAGGAAGTGACAACTGAAAAATCTAAAGATCAAGCATACAAAATTTATAATGCATACAAAAAAACTCATGGAATGTTAAGCACATGAAAAATAAAATAATTAATATTCCAAACCTCCTTACAACAATAAGATTATTCCTCGCATTTATATTTGTTTATTTTATAAATAATTCTAAAGTCACAGAAGCAATAGCAACAATATTACTAGCGATATTTACAGATATGCTAGACGGTTATCTAGCAAGAAGATTAAAACAAGAATCAAAATATGGAAGAATATTCGACTCAAGCGTAGACACAACGTTCTTCTTGGTTGTATTACTAACTCTTTTATTCCATGATTTCATGGAACCAATAATTGTAATCCTAATAATCGCCTGCGGTGTAATTACTGCATTATCATATATGATACAAAATAAAATAACTCCAACTTATTGGAGCAAGGCTGCATCCACCTTTGTGCATATCTTAATAATAATCTCGCTATTGCAAACTGCAGAATATGAACTACTAAAATGGCCTGTTACTGGTTTTGCAACAATTATAGCATTACTTAAGTTATATACAGCAATAAAATCCCACAGAAAACTATAAAAATATACACTCTAACAATTATATTAAAATGGCAGGTTTCTACAAAAGTTATTCAGGTGCAACAGATTTGCATATTCCTCAATCTCGCCTAGGAGCACCAACAAATCCAATGGTAGCTAAACAGCTAGAAGAGTTTGGTAAACTATTAAATCAAGGCATAAAGAATGTAGAGATTGGTACAATAGATCCAACAAAATTTGAGCAAATACCAATACAGCACTTTGAAGAGGTAAGAAGATTAGCAAAAATAACAGATTCTCATGTATCAGTTCATGCTCCTTTAATAGATCTCTCAGGTTTTCCAAAACAGCAAGAAGGCGAACGTGTATGGAAAGAGGAACAAAGACTAGGTAATGAACAGCAAGCCTTTTCCATATTAGAAAGAACTTACAAACTAAGCAATGGAGAAAATATCCCTGTAGTATTTCATGCAGGTTTATTTCAAAGTCAAGAGTATGGCATTCCTTGGGATCCTAAAACAGGGCGTGAAGGCTTAAAAAAAGTAGATGAAAAAACAGGAAAAATAGTTCCTTCTAATTTAAGAGCAGTAACTGCAGTTAATCAAGACACGGGTGATTTCGTTCCGTTATCATATGAAGAAAAATATATGATAGGAAAAGATAAACCTGAAGTTTGGGATCCAATGAGAAGATTAAACAGCTTAAATGACACACAATGGGAAGATGAAAAATTAAAATTACTAGCGCACCAAAAAGACATAGAAGAAATAAAAGAAAAATTAGAAATAAAAAAAGAGCAAAATAAAGCAATAGAAAAAACACAACTGGGGACAGATGATAATTACAAAAGAATGTATGAAGCAAATCAAAGAGATATTATGTTGATGTCAAGGCACATTAATGAAATAAATAGAAAGTTAGCAAATGACTATCAAAATGTTTATGACAAATTCAAAAGGTTTGCCCAAGAAGAAGAACAAAAAGGATATGAAAAACAAATAAAGCAAACAGAAAGTGTATTTAAAGAAAAATTAAAAGAAATAAAAAAAGTAAATGAAGACATGGAAAATATACGTGGAATATATGCCAAAACAAGCAATGAAGAAGAAAAAATAAGATTAGCAAAGGAACATGAAGAAAGAGAAAGTGAATTATTAAGATTAAGTCTTGAACAATCAAAAGCAGTTGTAACAAATATGGCTAATTTGCCTGCTCCAGAAGTATGGCGTGATGTTAATTCATTTGCAAAAGAGAAAGCCTCAGATACAGTAGCAAATGCCCTTTCTAGATTATACAAAAAATTAAAAGACGAAGGCAAAGGCGGAGAAAAGAAAATGCCTTTCATTGCAATGGAAAACTTCTTTATCAATACACCAATGTCAAGAGGAGAAGATCTAAGAGACGTTGTTATGCAGGGAAGAAAAAAACTAGCTGAAAAACTACAAAAAGAATGCAAACTTTCAGGATCGCAAGCAGAAAAAGAAGCTGAAAAATTAATAGGGGCAACTTGGGATGTAGGCCATATAAATAACTTAAGAAAAGCAGGTTTTGAAGGAGAAGAACTAAAAAAAGAAATACTAAAAAATACAAAAGCAGTAGCTGATGTAACAAAACATGTTCACATAACAGACAACTTCGGTTTCTTCGATAGTCATCTAGCCCCTGGAATGGGCAATGTACCAATAAAAGAAATAATGGAAGAACTAGAAAAAAAATGGGCTGAAGAAGAAAAAGCAGGACGTTTACACCACACACCTAGAAGCATAGTAGAAGCTGGTGGATTTGTATCAGAAATTGGACAAAATCCAACAATGGGCATATTAGAATTTTTTGGTAGCCCAATGTATAAAATGTCTGCAAGCCCATATTTCTGGGGCGGAAGAGGAAACATATCCCATACATATTCGCCATATACAGAATCATTTATAGAATTCCCAGGACAGCACTTTAGTTTATATGGAAGTAGCTTTACTACCCTGCCAAAAACAGTTGGTGGTCAAGTAGGTGAAGAAAAGTCAAGGTTTAGCGGAACTCCAAATCAGTAGGTTTAAATACAAAAATAATTACAGAAATAAAAGATGAAAAAGAAAAAAGAGGAAACTAAGAGCTTGATTTCTGACAAGGATATAGCTATGGACTTTGCTACAAAGGCTTATAAAAAGTTTAGAGATGTTATTAAAGCAATTGCTATGTTTGGCTCTGTTCCTAAACAAGAAGCAACTAAAAAAAGTGATATTGATATTGTTGTTATTATAGATGACTGCACAGTAAATTGGGATGAAGAGCTAATTGCCTGGTATAGAGAAGAATTAGCAAAGCTAATTGCCGCTCAAAATTATAAAAAAGAGTTACATGTCAACACAGTAACACTAACAGCATTCTGGGAAGAGCTTAGAGCAGGTGAGCCATTAGTAATTAATGTATTAAGATATGGCGAACCATTAATTGATATTGGTGGTTTCTTTGATCCATTAAAAGTTTTACTAGCTAAGGGAAGAATAAGGCCAACACCAGAAGCAATATTTACTACAATGCAAAGATCTGGCCAGCACTTAGGCAGAGCAAACTCAAATCTTTTAAACAGTGTAGAAGGATTTTACTGGGCCATGGTAGATGCAAGCCATGCTGCCTTGATGGCAATAAATGTTGTACCTCCATCTCCAGAGCATATCTCAGAGTTATTGCAAAAAACACTTGTAGAAAAAAAAGTCTTGGACAAAGAATATATTAATTGGTATGAAGAAACAAGAAAAATGGCAAAAGCAATCCTTCATGGAGAGATATCTAAACTAAATGGAAAAGAAGTAGAAGTATTGCAAGGCAGATCAGAAAAGTTTGTATATGAATTAAATCAAATTACAAAAGCATTAATTAAAAACGAAAAAATAATTATGTATAAAGTAAAAGAAAGATGATTCTATTTCCATAAACCACCCCTTGGAGGTAGGTTTAGTTTTTCATCCTCGTATCTAACAACTGCTCTGGCAGTAGCAATAGCATTACCATAATTGCCTTCTACCTAAGACTGATAAATAATACTTGCTTTAAGATGATAACCTAAAGCAACTGCCATATTTCTCATGGCTGCTGCATCAGTTTCAGAAATATTTGGTGCTCCTTCAAGTCTAGCAACCAAGCCTCTAAGACTACCTAAAGCTGCTGCTTTATCTATTGTCATAAAAATTAAAAATGTAAAAGAAATATATAAAGATTATCTAACTAAAGAATATAAAATTAAAATTTAACCATTACCTCTTGTTCTACTAGGTACACCATATTTAGCAACATATTTACTCCAACATTCTCCTTTTCCTACAACATCTCTACCATAACCACCAATAGTACCATGTTCTCTTAAATCAGCTTCACTTGCATATATAAAATCGCATGAAGCACAACTACGTCCAATAAGCAAAGCTAAAACACCCTCATTTGCAACTTCAGCTCTAGAACCAGCTGACAAACCACCCATGCCCACAACAATAGCGCCTACGATATTACCTAGATCTTTTCCCATTTTAAGCAGCTTCCTTCCATAATTTCTTAGCTTCTTTCTCTTTTAATTTCTTCTTGAAATCAGCTAAATTTGCAGCTTCGCCTGCAGTTCTTGCTTTCTGATATTGAGATCTAAATCCTTTTTCTCCATCACTATTGTAAGCAGCATAAACTTCACTGGCTGCTTTTGCATAACCAAACTCTACTTTATCTAATGCAGCTTCCACATCTCCGGCTATAAATCCATTCTCTGCCATTAATCTTGCAGCATACTCTAATTGTTTACCTGCTACTCTCTCAGCAACTAATTTAGCATTATGTGCTTGTCCTTCATTTCTATATAACATACCCAAGTTAACACCAAGTGCACCATTTATAGCATTTACTGCATCATCTATTTTACCTTGATTTACATAATCTAAAACTGTTCTAGCTATACTTAAAGCATTCAAAACTTGTATGCCTGCGTCTTCACCTAGCTCTTTCTTCATATCTTTATCAGCTTTTATAGCCTTCTCATAAGCAGCTAATTTTTGATCTTCTGTTAAACCAGCAAAATTAGGATCTGCAGAACTTAACCTGGCTTCTAATTTATGTTTAACAGCAACTCTTTTAACTGCACCATGAGCTAATCTTGCCCTTATATCATCATGTTCAAAAAGTAAACTTGCATATGCAGAAGCCTGACCTTGGTCAGACATAGCACCATAGAATTCAGATTTAAACTCTTGATAATTATCTTTATTTACAAATCCAGCTAAATTTTCATAATTAGTTCTTTGTCTATCAGTTAAAATTGTATCAGCTAAACCAGCACTAGCACTATAAGCAGGCTGTCCATCTTCACCTATAACATGTTCTCTTGCTTGTGTATTATTTGGACTAGGATCTCTCTCAAATTCTCTTCTTACAGCTTTCAAGCCTGTATATTCTCCAAATAGCCTTTTTACAACATCGCTTAGTTCTGGCATTTTATGCTTCAACAGCAGCTGCTTCTTTTGATCTTACAGCTGTGTAGTCAAACCTCCTCTTACATCTAGGACAAGCCTTTGGGTTAGAAACCCTTGATTCCCATTCATATTCACATAAGTTACATAACATTTTTACCTCAAACCATAATGATAATAGTAATAGTAACATATTTATAAACCTTTCTATTTGTCCTAACTTATAGGTGGTAACAATAATAAAGCTTATAAAACCCAGCAATAATTAATAATAAAATGATAACCCCAAATGAAGCACTTGATCAACCCAAAACATTAAGCCCAGAAATAAGTAATTTAGTTCTAGCAATAAATAGTGGGGAAGTATACGAAACAGGACAAAGGGGTGTGATAGTAAGATATAACTTTGATGCGATACACCCGCCCCTAACAAAAGCTGACCTAAAAAGAGCAGTGCAAGATCATGCATATAATCCTATTAGAACTCACAAATTAATTAAGTATAATATTAGATCATTAAAAGATCAAGAAAGAGCAAGAGCGCATATAGAAGCAGCTACTGATCTAGAAATATTATTGGATAGATTAGCCTTCCAAGAAAACACAACACCAACAAAGGGAATTCCTGAATATATAATGGATGGCTATACAGACATGGGACAATTAGAAGACAATGATGATAGAAGATTTAATGATTGGGGAGAATATAGAGAGAAATTTAGAATAGAAAAAGACAAAATAAGAAACAGAATAGAACTAATAAGAAAAAAAGCAATAGAACGTGGCGGAGATGAATTACTAGAATATATAGCAGATTTTATATTAAAAATCATGCCTTATGACTCTACTAAAGTGCAAGCAGCAGCTAAAGCAGCAGGAAGTAAAACAATTATAATGAATGACGATGTTAATTTTGGTGTATGTTCACACTATGCTGTAATGGCACAAATATTTTTACAAGCAGCAGGAATAAGATCAAAAGTTGAAAAGGGGATATTCTTTGGTAATAGACATGCATGGAATCTAATTGAAGACCCTCCAGAAAGAATATTTGACGTTACTGAAAAACTTAGAAATGAAGGTAAGAGTGCACTTGTTCCTGTAAGTGCAAGAATACCAGATTTTTTATATTGCCCCAAACCACCAGAAATGAATTTTTATAAAATAGTACATAGTTAATTGGCTCTAATCTTACCCAATAAAATATTTCTCTCAACAGAAGCAACTATCTTTCTGGTTTTTGCAACAACATCGGGATTTACAGAAACACTATCAATTCCTTCCTTAACTAAGAATTCAACTATCTCTTCATATTCAGAAGGCGCCTGGCCACAGATACTAACAGTTTTTCCATGTTTTTTAAAACCTTGAATTATATTACTAATTGCTTTCAAGACAGCAGGATTCCTCTCATCAAAATAACCCATTCTTCCAAGTTTAGCACTATCTCTATCTAAACCTAAAGTCAACATAGTTAAGTCATTGCTTCCAATGCTTGCACCATAAATAGGAAGTTCGGCAAACTCTTCAGCAATAAAAGCAACAGAAGGAACCTCAGCCATGATATAAACTCTAAATTCATGATTATTTACTAAACCTTCATCTTCAAGTAATTTAGAACATTTTCTAACATCATCAGTTGTTCTTACAAATGGGAACATAACATGAACATTTTTCAATCCCTGTTCTCTAACTTTTTTTATAGCTTTAATTTCTAATTTAAAGGCTTCAACAAAATCAGGACTTATATACCTTGAACATCCCCTCCATCCAATTAAAGGATTTTCTTCATGAGGTTCATATTCACTTCCACCCTCTAAATTTTTATATTCATTTGTTTTAAAATCTGAAAACCTTACAACAATTGGTTTTGGATTTATTGCTCTAGCAACTTTAGAAACACCTTCAGCTAATTTATCTATATATTCTTGAGACTGCCCATTTCTAATCATATACAAAGGATGTTTTCCTATACTATCAGTAATAATAAATTCAATTCTCATTAAACCTATTCCATCAAATGGTAAATTTTTATAATCATCAATTTTTTCAGGCTCACCTAAATTCATTAATATCTTGGTTCCCGTAACTAAAGATTCATTATCACTAACTTCTTCATATTTATGTTCATCAACTTTTTTTGTTTGAATATTTACATCACCTTCGTAAACAACACCGCTTGTTCCATCAACTGTAATTAAATCTCCATCATGAACTAATTGTGTAATTTTTTCAGTTCCAACAATGCATGGAATACCTAACTCCCTAGAAACTATCGATGCATGGGAAGTAATTCCCCCCTCATTCGTAACAATAGCAACAGCTTTACGCATTGCAGGAACGTAATCAGGAGATGTCATTCTTGTAACTAAAACATCACCTTTCTCAACTTTAGAAAGTTCTGACATATCTTTAATTATTTTTACTTTTCCAGTTCCAACTCCGGGACTTGCTCCTAATCCTCTAACAATTTCTTTCATATTTGTATTCTCAACTTTTAGAGCTTCAACTCTTTTCTTTAGTAAAGTTGTAATTGGTCTTGTCTGAACCAAATATAATTTTCCATTTTCAATTGCCCATTCAGAATCCATTGGTTTTTTATAATGTTCCTCTAATATTTTCGCATATTTAGCATAACTAATAATTTCTTCTTCAGTTAATTTCTGTCTGCTTCCTTCCTGTTCAGTTAAATCCCTTTTTACATTTCTTCCAGTATATTGATCCCTAAACAAACCATAAGTTTGCCTTGCAATTTTCTTAGATTTAATTTCTAAACTAGTTTTATCAACAATATAAGTATCAGGAGTTATCTCTCCTCCAACAACAACCTCCCCTAAACCAAAAGCAGCCTCAATCATAATTTCACTTTCGTTATTAGTTGCAGGATTAACAGAAAACATTACTCCAGACTTTTCAGAATTAACCATCTTTTGTACAACAACAGCAATGTAAACTTTTTCATG
>CAYJQZ010000022.1:0-10162 GCA_964372555.1 Candidatus Woesearchaeota archaeon
TTATTAAGAATTGGTTTACCTTTACTCATACTTTTACTTGTTATAGGAGTAGTAACCGCAAAACCAAAGAGAGAGAAAAAGAGTTTCTTGAAAGAACTAGCAAAAGGATTTGGTGGTGATGAAAGCTAATGGCAACACTATTAGATGCAACATTAATATCCTTTTTACTGCCATTATTTGTATTTCTCTTTATCTTTGTAGTCTTATATGGACTGCTTAGCAAAACAAAACTTCTTGGTGAAAACACAGCACTTAATTTTCTTGCAGCTCTTTGTGTGGCAGCAGTGGCTGTATTCGCAGGTACATTAATCAAACTTATAGGTACAGTAACTCCTTGGATAGTATTTGTCCTTATTATCTTAGTATTAATATTTGGTATATTCAAATTCTTTGGTGTAGAAGATAAAGAAACATGGGACACAATTGGTGGAAAGACTGTTGTTTATGTCGTTATTTTAATAATCCTTTTAATTGGTTTGACAATAGTTTTTGAACCAGAAGTAAGTCCTTTTGAGGATAAAAATGGTACGGGCGTATCATCTTCAGGTCTAGCTGGAAAAAGTGTAAAAAATGAAGTGCTCTCGACACTAACACACCCAAGACTTTTAGGTGCCTTGTTTATACTTCTTGTAGCAGCATTTACAATAAAATTATTAATAGATAAAGCAGAATAAAATTAATGCTTTGGTTTCTTTAATTCTTGTGTTATTCTATTTAATTCCTTTATATTTGTTGTCAAAGGCTCAAGTATTCTCTCAAATACCTTTTCAAGAGCACGCATCTCTGTATGTATTCCCCTTACACCTTCATCATAATCTTTTACCCTTCCTAGAACTGCACCTTGCAATTGTTCAAATCTTTCTTCTAATCTAACAAGCTCTTGCTTTATAGAAATAATATCATTGTTTACTTTTTCTTTCCATACAGCCAAGTTACCCACACTACCCATAACATCTTGCCATTTCTCGCTTACAATAGCTTCAATTATTTCATGTACTCTTTCCATGTCTATTTGAGAACCGCCACCAGGGTATTGTGGTTGTTGCCCATAAGAATAATTTGTTTCAGCATAGCTTGTTGTTGGCATAGAAGAATCTTCTATTGCTTTTTCATGAGCAGACAGAGTCTCTTCATCAGAAGGAGAAGGCACATCACCTAAAACACCTTCAACACCTGCTTTTATATCTTGATATTCTCTCTCATCCGGCATTATTATTTTCTACCTCTTCTTTTTTCTTTGATGTTTTTTGATGTTCTATAATCTTTAGAACATCTTCTTCAGTTACAAACTTCATAGGGTTCCATAAATTAATATACTTTTCTAAAAATTGAACATCATCTTTTCTTGCAAATATCTCTGTTTCCTTTATCAGATGCCTTATACTTTCTTTTAGTTTAAAGATATCACTCTTAATTTCTTTTATATCGCCATTTATTATTTTGGTTTCAGTTATTATTTTCTTGTATTCTTCAACCATATTATTATTTATGATTAAAACACGATCTCTAAGGAGATTATATTTTCCCTCTAAACCTCTGACCCTGCTTGTAATATCTAATAAAATATCTTCTGGAGAATAAGTCTGTTCCTGAGCCATTTGTCCTCTTTTGTATTAATAAACCAAAATAAATCCGTATTTAACCTTTTCGGCAGCTTCACGAAAACTATTTTAACCAAGCATACAGTCTTTATTTCTAGCATGGTGCTTTTTAAAAAAAAGGTGAAGCCAGGAGAGCATGAGATAACAAAAGAGGGACCGGAGGAAGTAATTCACATAAATTATGAGTCTTATACTAGGATTCCATCTATAGAAGACGATCCAGTTGTTATGGCTTCTGTTATTGAAAAACTTTCCCAATCTCCTTCTGTAAATCGTATTATATTTCATCAAAAAAAGAAATATGAGTATAATTATAATCAAACGCAGATGCTCGTTGAGATAGCACAAATCTACAACCATTTTTTAAAGCAGAGAAGTATTCTCACTCAGGCGGCACTCGAAATATTTGGTCCATTACCAGATGCAAACCTCAGAATCAAAAATTTGCAATACATTATTTTAGATCTTATGCGTACAGATCCAATAGGGGCATTTGTAGAGACAAAAAGACTACTAAGAGAAGAGAAAATAAACCTATCAAAAAACGTTACAGAGGAATACAAAGGAGCAGTTCAACCATATCTTTCAGTTCTAAGTGAAATTTATTCATTGCTTGCAAATGCAAAATTAATAGCAAATGCAAGTGAAGATATAGACGGCTACACGATTGGTTCTAGGGAAGTTTACAAGAAAATTTTTCATCCAATAATCACACCAGATTTTATGTACACAAGATTAACTTCTAATCCGCCTTTAGATGCAGAAGCAATTGATTCATATACACTAGAAAAAAACACACACATACAAATATTTAATACAAAAGACACAATAAAACCATTATATCATGTTATACCACCAGAATTCCAAATATCTGAAGATAAATATGAACTTCTAGAACTTGCAAGAAAAGTTTTATCAGAACACCAACCTAAAGCAGAAGAATTTATTGATCCAGAAAAAATGAGGGAAACATTTTTCAATATTGGTAGAGATTTAATTACAGAACTTGCAGAGAGCAAGAAACTAAGTTTAACTTTTGGTGAAATAGACGAATTGGCACAAATACTTGTAAGATATACTGTTGGTTTTGGTTTAATAGAGACATTATTGCTAGACTCAGATATACAAGACATAGCAATAAATAGTCCTGCCGGAACAACACCAATATTTGTTGTCCATGGAAAATATGATGAATGTATTACAAATATAGTTCCATCAATTGAAGACATAGAAGGCTGGGCATCTAAATTTAGATTAATTTCTGCTAGGCCACTAGACGAAGCAAATCCAGTTTTGGATACAGAGTTATCTATTCCTGGTGTAAGGTCAAGAGTTGCAATAATTTCTCGTCCATTAAATCCAACAGGTTTAGCATTTTCAATAAGAAGGCACAGAGACAAACCTTGGAGCTTCCCTCTTTTTATCCAAAACAAGATGATGAATGATTTAGCAGCAGGTTTGTTGAGTTTTATTATAGATGGCTCAAGAACAATATTAGTAGCAGGCACTAGAGGATCAGGAAAGACAAGTGTATTGGGTTCTGTTTTAGTAGAGATTATGAGGAAATATAGAACCATTGTAATTGAAGATAGCGTAACAGGAGATTCTGAAATATTAATAAAAAAAGCAGGCAAATTAGAAAAAACAACCATCGGGCAATTAGTTGATTCTTTGATAGAAAAATATGAAAAATGGTATGATTTATCAGAAGGGGAAGTATTGGGCAATTACGAAAACGTAGAAATTTTGTCCAAAAATAAATCAAATAAAATAATCTGGGCCAAACCTACCCAATTAATGAGACACAAGGTAAATAAAAAGATATATGAAATAAAAACCAGAACAGGTAAAAAAATCAGAGTGACAGAAGATCATTCACTATTTTCTTTGAATGATAAAGGAAATATTGCAGAAATTAAACCTACAGAACTAGCCAAAGGATCCTACATTGCCACACCGCGAAAAATCCTCCTTAATGAGAGACAAACAATATCAATCAACTTATTAGATTATTTGGATAGAATAGAAACTGGGTTTATTTTTGGGGCAAATCTAAAATTTTTCATAAAAGAAAATTATCAAGATATTAAACAATTGGCAAAAGAACACAAGTACCTAAGATCTTGTACTCCAAGATGGTTAAGACAAGGGATTTTACCTGTTGAAATAATAAAAGACCTAAATGCATTAAACTTAAATTTTAAAAAATATGATGATTTATATTTCAAAACAGCAAACAATGCAGAAAGAATACCACTAAACATTAGATTAGATCAAAATTTATTAACTTTAATCGGAATATGGTTAGCCGATGGATGCTATGATAAAAAATCAGTTATATTTTCTACTTTTGATAAAGAAGATAGAGAGATTGTAAATAATGTGGCGCACGATTTTAATTTTAAAACAAAGATTCACAGCGATGGCGGTTCTTTTATGATCAATTCAACTTCTTTTAAATTTTTATTTAAAGAAATTTTAGAGCTTCGGGGAAATGCCCATACTAAAAAGATTCCAAATTGGGCATTTAACCTATCAAAAGAACAAGTATCTTACATACTAAAGGGGTTATTTAGCGGAGACAGCCACATTTCTAAAAGCGAGATAACTATGGCCTTGAGTTCCTTACAATTATTAAGAGACGTTCAAACATTGTTATTGGGATTTGAAGTTAGACTAAGGATCGGTAAGCTAAGAAAAGATAAGACCTACGGATCAAGCATAAGTACTCATAAAGACTGCCTAAAATTTAGAAGTGAAATTGGAATATTGCAAGAATATAAAAGAAAAAGTTTAGATTTATTATGTAATAAAATTCCCACACACGATACTACTGACATAATACCTATGAGCATTGAATTAAAAAAAAGAGTCAAGGAACTAATAAATAATGAAAGACTCTTTTATAGTCAGGATTATGTGGTTCGTAACAATAATGTTGAGAGAGAAAAATTATCTAGAATTTTATCACAAACGCAGATACAATCACAAGAGATTGAAAACTTAAAACTATTAAATAATTCAGACATCTTTTGGGATGAGATTTCAAATATAGAGTTACTAGAAACTGGAGAAGTTTATGTTTACGATCTATCAGTACCAGAATTTGAGAATTTTATTTGCAACAATATTATAGCACACAATACTAGGGAGTTGCCTGTCGATTCTCTAATAGAATATGGATATAATATTCAACCAATGAAAGTTAGATCTGCATTATTAAAATCTGGATCTGAGTTGGGTGCAGATGAAGGAATAAGAACTTCTTTGCGTATGGGTGATTCATCTTTAATTGTAGGAGAAATTAGAAGTTCTATCCGGGGCACCGAAGAAGTATTAATTGTGGAAAATGGAATAACAAAAAGAATTCAAATCAAAGATTTAGAAGATAAAGATATTACAAACATTCATGTTCCATCAATGGATTTTGATCTGAAATTTAAACTTAAAAAATTAGTAGCACTTGTAAAACACCCCCCAAGAAATAAACTTTTAGAAGTAATAACAAGAACGGGCAGGAAAGTAACAGTCACACCAGACCATAGTTTATTTACCCATAAAGATTTTAGAATAGTCCCAATAGAATGTCAACATCTTAAGGAAGGAAATAAAATTATAATTCCTGAAAAATTGCCTTGCGGTTATAATGATATAAAATCAATTAATTTATTAGAATTATTAGAAGATGAAGATTGTAGATTAGTTAACTACGAAACAGATTTAAGGCAGATTATTAAGAAAATTGGATATAAGAAAGCGAGTGAAATTTCTAGTTGCACACAAGATATTTATCAATATTTAAGAAAAGGAGTGCAACATACAAATATTTCTATTAAAGACTACAAATATCTTGCAACAGAAGCAAACCACAACAGCAATATAACAACGCTTCAGATAAAAAAAGGCACAAGCAAAACTCTAAATGCAGAAATAGAAATCAACAAAGACTTCTGTAGGTTTTTGGGTTACTATCTCTCTGAAGGATGGACGGATCTTAATGGAGATGTTGTATTTTCAAATGGTGATTCAACAATAATAAATGATATAGTAAAATTATCTAGAACTTTATTTAATATAGAACCTTATATAAGACAAACAGAAGGATTGGGCATTTCAACCCAGATAAATTTAAATAATAAGATACTAGGAATTCTCTTAAAAAAATTGGGTTGTGGGCGTATAGCCTTAGAGAAAAGAGTTCCACCAATAGCATTTAGTTTATCTGAAGAAAAGATATGTGAATTACTCAAGGGATATTTTGATGGCGATGGGACACAAACTTCAATTATAACTTCAGGAAATAGGATTGCTTGTAGTACAATATCTGAAGGGTTAGCAAATGATTTGTTGCATATTTTCTTAAATTTAGGTATAGTTGCTAGAGTATACAAAAGAGGTCCAACGGGAAAGGGCAAACATGATCAGTATATAGTGGAATTTAAACAAAGAAAGTATATAGAACTATTTTTAGAAAAAATTGGATTCAAAAAATACGAAAAGAAAATTATTAATAGAAGCACATCACACAGCAGTCTAAATATAGTTGATTTTAATATAAATGTTCTAGAAGAAAATGTTAAAATTAAAAGAAAGTTTAGACATTTAAGAAAATATAATTCATGTGGAAAAGAATATCTTAAAAAAATTGTAGAAGAAGCAGATTATTCATCTGATTTAATAAAAACCTTTGTCAATGGTGAATTCTTCTTAGACGAGGTAAAAAGTATAAAAGAAATAAGTTTAGATAAGGGAGAGCATGTCTATGATTTATCTGTAGAACCTTGTCAGAATTTCATTGGAGGATTTGGGGGGTTGATGTTGCACAATACAGAAGCATTTGCACTTTTTGAAGCAATGAGAGTCGGCGCACTAGCAAATGTTGTTGCAGGAACAATTCATGGAGATTCTCCTTATGGTGTTTTTGATAGAGTAGTAAATGATCTTCAAGTTCCGAGAACAAGCTTCAAAGCAGTAGATCTTATCGTAGTTGCAAATCCAGTAAGATCAGCAGACGGCCTGCATAGGTTCAGAAGAGTAACACAAATTACAGAAGTAAGAAAAGATTGGGAAGGAGATCCATTAACAGAAGGCGGCTTTGTAGACCTAATGAGATATGACAGCAAATTAGATACTTTAGTGCCAACAGACGAACTAATTAATGGAGATTCAGAAATAGTCAAATCTATTGCATCTCAAATAAAAGAGTGGGCAGGCAATTGGGGTGCAGTTTGGGAAAACATTTTACTGAGAGCAAAAATAAAAAGAACAATTGTAGACTATGCTAAAAAATATAATATTCCAGATTTATTAGAAGCAAAAGCAATAATACAACTTAATGATGAGTTTCATAGAGCAAGCGATAGAGTTAATCAGCAAGAAGGCTCTTTAGATAATGACAAAATATTCTTTGAATGGGAAGAATATTTGAAGAGATACATTAAAATAAATTACAAGGTGCAATAATAAACTATGAAAATAAGTTTTAGTTCGAAGAAGGAAATAGAGTATTATACACAAGAGATTCTGGCTTGTCTTGGTTGTGCTTGGACTGGGGCTTGAGTTTGGACTCGTACGATGATGATCTGGCTAACTCGGGTTATAACGGCCGAGTCGTCGTAGTAAGTGGCGTAGCCATGCAATAAATTTTTTTCAAGTAAATTTTTAAAGTTAAAACAAAACCGTTAAAATAATAAATAAGTACTGAATATTTCACATAATCTCACAGTAATATTATTCTAACTGCAGTGTGATTTAATTCAAAGTCATCCGAAAGAGTTAAATTAACCTCCTTCTCTAGTTAATTAATCAAAAAGAGGGAATATGCCACCAAAGAAAGAGGTAAAAGACGTCTTGGAGAAATATCGCTCTAAAATCAAAGAGCACATTGATATAGAAAGCGAAGGGGAAGTTCAATCAGAATCCTTAAGGTCTTTTTCAAAAGAATATCTTACATTTAGAGAAGAAATACTATCAAAAAGAATGTCAAAATATGAAAGCTGGTGCAACTCAGCTGAGAATATAATAAAATTAAAGCCAAATGATAAAATATTACCACAACTCCAAGAAGCAATAAATACAGCACACCTAAATATAACTCCAACAGGCGCTGCTAGCTTTGCTGCGTTGTTTAGTTTATTACTAATCTTATTTGGTACTATTTTTTCAGTATTAATATTTTTATTATCAGATCAATTTCCCATATTCACTCTATTAATGTTTCTAATTTTATCATTAATTGGTCTAATGTACTTAAACAAGGTGCCGATTGTAATTGCAACAAGATGGCGTTTAAAAGCAAGTAATCAGATGGTTCTAGCAATATTATATGTTGTTATTTACATGAGACACACTTCTAATTTAGAACATGCAATAAAATTCGCAGCACAACACATTGATGCTCCACTATCTTTAGATTTGAGAAAAATATTTTGGGACATAGAAACAGGCAAGTTTTCAACAATAAAAGAATCTTTAGATAGCTATCTAGAATCTTGGCGTAATTACAATTTGGAATTTGTTACTGCATTTCACTTAATTGAATCTTCTTTGTATGAACCAACAGAGTCTAGAAGAAATGACCTTCTTGACAAAGCATTAAGTGTTATTCTTGAAGGGACATATGAAAAAATGCTTCACTATGCACAGGAAATCAAAGGACCAGTTACAACACTTCATATGCTTGGAGTTATCTTACCAATTTTAGGTTTGGTTATATTTCCATTAATAGGTTCATTTTTATCAGGCTTAATCAGCTGGTATCACTTAGCATTCCTATACAATATAATACTTCCCGCATTAGTATTCTTCTTAGGCATGAATATATTATCAAAAAGACCAACAGGCTATGGAGAGTCAAAGGTAGCTGAAAGAGTGTACCAACAAGCATTTAATCCATTTTGGTTATGTTTTTTTATAGCCACGCTATTAGTTGTTATAGGACTATTTCCAATAATTATTAATCTTATAAACCCATTGCACTTTGTAGAAGGACAAGCATGTGCTGTCGGTGATTTTAGCATTAGTAAAACCCTTGGTTGTTTCTTAGGATATATAGAATTCCAAGGAAATATCTTTGGGCCATTTGGTTTAGGTGCTTTAATTTTAAGTTTCTTTATACCTGCAGGACTAGCATTTGGAGTAGGAATTTATTACAGAATGAAAAGTAAGAAAGTAATTGAACTAAGAAACGAGACAAAACAATTAGAGAGTGAATTCTCAAGTGCATTATTCCAACTTGGAAATAGAATTGGTGATGGCATTCCAACAGAGTTAGCATTCAACAAGGTTGCAGAAACAATGTCAGGAACACCTTCAGGTATTTTCTTTAGATTAGTTGACACAAACATAAGACAGCAAGGAATGGGAATTGAAGAGGCAATATTTAATGAGAAAAATGGAGCACTGCTTGCTTATCCCTCTCCTTTAATAGAAAGTTCAATGGAAGTTCTTCTAGAAAGCTCAAGAAAAGGACCAAAAATAGTTTCAGAATCTCTAATAAGTATTTCAACATACGTAGACAGAATTCACAAAGTATCAGAGCGTCTTAAAGATCTCCTTGCTGAAGTAATTTCATCTATGAAAGCACAAATTTCATTTTTAACACCAGCAATTGCAGGCATAGTTGTTGGAATCTCGGCAATGGTTGTTAATATTATAGTTGCATTAAATGTTAAAATATCTAGTTTTTCTCTAGAAGGAACAGCAGACACAACCACTACTGGCCTTACTGGAATAGTTGATCTCTTTCAAATTAATGGAATAATTCCAGGTTACTTCTTCCAGCTTGTTGTTGGTATTTATGTAGTTCAATTAGCTTATATCCTAACAATACTCCAAAACGGAATAGAAAACGGCTCTGACAAAGTAAATGAACAATACTTGCTAGGTAAAAACCTTATAAGGAGTTTTGTAATCTATGCAATAATAGCAATTATAGTGACAGTATTATTTAGTACAATGGCACAAGGATTACTAGCAAGCGATGTAGTCTGAGAAACCAAAAAGGTTTATAAATAAACTTCATTCTAATTAGAGTATGAATAAAAAAGGAGATGAAAATACAACGCTATATGTTATTGTACTTTTGATATTAATGGTTGTGGCGATGTTTATAATATATATGGTAGTAAAAAATAAGATTGGTGGAGGAATTTTCGGATGAATAAAAAGGGCTTAACAACAAGTGTATTAATATCGATGATTGTTGCCGTCATTATTCTGGCAGGCCTCATCTCTTGGGCATACAAGGCAGGAATTATATTATCTGGATCTTCAAATAGGGAAGCAATTCATAATTGGGTTATAGCTAGAGCCACACAACAAAACTTAGAACCAGTATCGGGAGTAAATGTTGTAGATGTTATAGATCCAATTCCCCCAGTTCCAAATCTAGAAAAGCCACTTGTAATAGAAGACGAAGATGATTTATTGTACAGCGGAAATGAACCACCAAGAGCATTTAAAGAAATAGCAGACAGCATGGTTGATTGTTGGAATGCCTTTGACAGGGGAGAAACAGATTTTCTAGGTGGCTCAGGCGAAATATTTTGCTTCCCTTGTAG
>CAYJQZ010000023.1:0-5420 GCA_964372555.1 Candidatus Woesearchaeota archaeon
CTTTTTTGTATATTGCTTCTACATCCTGAGAAAGCCCTTCTATATTTTGGGCCACTTTTCTATAAGCTAGATACTTGAACTTATTTTCATCTAATAATTCTAATAAATCAGCTACCTTATACAGTATATCAGAAACCTCTAAGTTTTTCATCTAAATAAAATAAATTATTTAGTTAAATAGTTTTTGTATTATCTTACTTAGAGTCATTTATATGCTTCTTTAGATCTTCACCAAGAGCATAATTAATTTTAGTTAAGTTCTTAATATCAGATTTTATTTCACCTAGATCTCTTGCAAAACTGACAGCAAAAGTGAAAAAAATTACCCAAATACTTGAAGCCAAACCTAGGGCTATATCTCCAGTTGTAGGGCTATGTCCTGTAAGTTTTAATAAAATCATATATACAACCAGAGATGCCAATAGCCAAAATATGCCTCTAAATAATAATACCAATATTTTGTATTTATCTATTACTCTTTTCATTTTAGTAACAACACCAGCAATAAGATTATACTAAGCAAAACCATAATGGTTCCTATTGCTAAGTCAACTATAAAGAATCTTTCACTTGTCATAAAATTAACAAATCTTTGTAATTGAGCCATAGATATACTGAGATAAAGGAATAATAAGCCTTACTTGAGCAATTTTTGAAAATCTTTCAATAATTATAAATACTTAATTTTAAATAATATCAAAAAGTATAAATTGTATGCAACCAAAGAAACTGGAAATTAAAAGAAAGTTATTTCACATGATAGCAGGTTTGATTCTAGTTATATTAATTGATTTAGATATAATAAATATATTAGTCATAACAATAATCTTAATTCTAAGCATTGTGGTTTCAATACTTGCTAAAAAAATCAAAGTTCCTATATTATATTGGTTCCTAAAGCACATGGATAGGAAAGAAGATTTAGAAAAATCTCCAGGAAAAGGAGCAGTCAATTTTCTTGCTGGTTCTTTATTAGCTTTAATTCTTTTTGACAAAAACCTAGCAATTGCTTCAATATTAATCTTAACTATAGGCGATGCAGTCAGCTCTTTAGTAGGAATACATTTTGGAAAAACAGTTAATCCGATTAATAACAAAAAACTACTTGAGGGCACAATAGCAGGTATAATTATCTCTTTCTTATTTGCTTTAATATTCATAAATTATAAAGAAGCGCTAATAGCTGCAACAATAGGAATGGTGATAGAAGCAATAGAACTTAAAGTTCATAAAGAATTTATAATAAACGACAACATCGCTATTCCATTAGCATCTGGTTTAGCAGTAACCTTATTTAGGCTAATTTTCTAGAAAATAATATGCTATGCCCTATAAGGGTAGATAGCCGTTAGGAATAAAGATTTTCCAAGGTGGGCATAGCATTAATTAAGAATATATAGATTAAATAAAGATTTAAATATGAGAGGTGATAAGAATCACCACAACTTTTATATATTTCACATATTCTATAACTAAATGCAAAAATCAATAGAAGAACTAGGTCTTACAGAAGCAGAATCAAAAGTTTATATATCATTATTGAGAAAGGGATCTTCTTTAGCTGGTGCAATTACAAAAGAAACAGGGATTCACAGAAGAACAATATATGATATCCTATACAGATTAAGAAGTAAAGGCTTGGTTAGCAACATTGTAATTAACAATAAAAGATACTTTGAAGCTGTAAATCCAGATAGGTTATTAGAACTAATAAAAGAAAGAGAAGACAACATAAAAAAAGTACTTCCAGAACTAAAAGATTTGTATAAAGTTTCTAAAGAGAAGAAAGAAGTAGTATTCTTTAAAGGAAAACAGTCAATTAAAACAGTATTTGATGATCAAATAAAAGAAAATAAAGAAATATTATTCATAGGTAAGGGTGTTGAAGTAAATGAAATAGTTAAATTTTATTTTCCAAGATTTGATTCTAAAAGACTAGAAAAAAGTATTCCAATAAAAATGATATTTGATGAAGCAGCAAAAGATATTACAGCCATACATAAAATCCCACTAGCAGAAATCAAATATTTACAAAAATGGAATGAATCTACTATGTCTACTTACATATATGGTAATAATGTTTCTATAGTTGTATGGATAGAGGAACCAATTGCTATTTTAATAAGACAAAAAGAAGTTGCAGATGGATTTAGAAATTATTTTAATATTATATGGGATTTGGCTGAGAAATAAAATTAATCTTCAATTATACGTTCTAAATATCCTCCCGCAGAAGGAGAAATAGGGTATATAATAACTTTTGGTTTTCCATCACTATTTAAATATCTAACATTATAAAAAACATTATCATTCCCACCTTCGTAAATAGCAATAGTAATATCTCTGCGCCTTGGATGTTCATATACAGCAGTGATATTAAATCTATCAGCTAAACCTTCAACTAAAACATCAGCTACAGTCACTAATGCATCAATACTATTCTTGAAACTATCTGTAACAACACCATTACCTTTGTTGTCTAACGTAATCTTTACCATAGAAATTTTCCCAAATAACAATTTATAAGTCTTTTGCTTATTTTCTATAATATATTTTAAACCCTAATAAAGGCTTTATTTAGTGTATTAAACAAGAAATAAATGGCTAATAGATTTCTTGAAGATATAGTAGAAACAGATCTAAAAGAAAGGAGAGCATTAAGAACAATACGTACAGAAATAAGAGATTCATTAGACAATGTTCTAACAAGGCATCCAATACTAACAGCTGCAGGAACATATCTTATTTTGGACTATCTAAGACAAAGACTACAATTGCCAGAAAGTTTTATTCAAGGTGCAACATATTTAGCATATTCAACTGTAGGATTAATAAAAGAATATTTAGTAGAAGGCAGAAAGCAAAGACCACCAACTGGTTCTGGTTTTTACTCATGGTTATTACATAATCCAAAACTAGCAGCATTATATGGAGCAATTATAGGGGGGACTATAGTAGGAAACGCAGAAGCAGCAATAGTAAAAGACATATTTCATGTAGATGATTTTTTTAATTTGCCACCAATAAGAAGAATGGATATAGTAGAAAGAACGATAAGCGGGGCAGTCATAAGTGGGACACTAACAGAGATTATAAGTAGAGGACTTAAAAATGTAAGTAGAATAAAAAGAAGTATAAAAAGAATAAAAACAAGAACGTATGAAAGAGCATGGAACTTTATTTTTGAACATCCATTTATTTTACCAGCAGCAGCAACTTTAGCTACTTTTAGTGTGATGTATTCTAGTCCAATAGTTAGAACCTATAGAACAGAAACAGCACATGGAAGAAGATTTATACTTACGGGACATTTCTTGGATGATATAGTATCACATCCTGGAAAAATGTTTTATTTAGGAATACAAGCAGCAGTTGTTGGGGCAGCTGCACTTGCTGTAAATTTAGGAGCAGGTTCACTATTGCACACACACAGCATTAGAGAAGGGTATCATAGAGCAGCAAGAACATTTGGAAGAAGAGAAACTAGATTTTCGCATCAATATGCATTGGTAGCACTTCCAAATAATACAGAAAGAACAATAGAGGATTTAGTAGAATTAGGGAATATGCACTATGAAGAAGGAGATAAAGAAAACGCGTATAGGTGTTATAGAAGGGCAATCAGATTATTATCTAAAAAATCAGATCAAGTGAGTTATGCAGATATATTCAGAAAAACGTTTGGAATAACTAGATTGAGAAGAAGACTAAAAAGATTTATGCATAAAAAAGATTCAGAAGAGAATGCAATAAATTTAATGTTTATTAATTTATTAAACAAAGATCAAAGAGCATTAGATAGTATAAAAGCAGCAGTAGATAAAGATCCAGAAAACCCAAGATTAATTTATTTATATGGAAAGGCGCTAGAGGTGCTTGGTTATAAAGAATCAGCTAGAGCACAAAAACAAAAAGCAATAGAAAAGATCCTTTCATCTGCATTTTTCTTTAGAAATCTAGAAGGCAGTAAAAATACTGTTGTTTTATTTGGAGATGAAATGCTTAGAGAAGAAGTAATAGCAAAAACAGCAGACACATCACATAAATTATTAGCTGAAATGCAATCCACAGAAAGGCTAAGAAAAATACTAGAAGATTTTGATCAATATGATACGCCAGTACCAATAGCCTTAATGAGATATGGTAGTGAATATTATTATGTTATGGAGCAAGCATCAGGAGAACTACTTACAGACAGAATAAGACAGGGCGCAGCAACACTAGAAGACTTTGGTGTTATAGCAGACTTTATGGGATTAATACACGCAAGACTAGAGCCTGAACAAAGTCTAGAAAGAAACTATGTAGAAACAATAAGAACAAGATTAAGTTCAGCTAGAATATCTAGAAGAACAATTGATACTATATGTGGAAATTTATATCCAGTTATATATACAATTGCAACAATAGCGAGAGTTTACAATAGAGACAGCCATCCAGGAAATTGGATCAGAGATGAATTTGGAGGAATAGTAGCTATAGATCTAGAAGGTGATAGAGTAGTACCACTAACTTTTGATACAGCAAATTTAATTGACCATTATGATTACTTAACTGACATTCAAAAAGAAGCAATTTTTATGAAACACTTAAAGAGCTTTGAAAGATATTCAGGAACAACAAGAAACATAGACATAAATAAGTATAGATTAGCATACCTCAACTCAGTTGTAATAAGGGCATTAGAAAAATATGCGCAAGTTAAAGATTTAGATATGGATGCAGCCACAGGAATAGTTACAAATTCACAGAAAGCAATAGCAAGAATAGCCACAGATTTCCAAGAATATTACACCACAAACAAGCAAGCTTACGATAAGTTGTATGAAGCACTTGGAGGACTAAAACCAAATTAATTATCTAGTTACAGTATAACTTTCCATCTCTTCTTTCATCTTCTTAATTTTAGCCATATTAAAGTGTTTTCTAATAGGCTCTAATTTTTTTACTAAATATTCAGCAGCAGCTTTCTTCAAATCTTGTGGATGTAAATTCCCTAAAGCAAAATCCTTCTCTAACTCATCATAATTATAATAAGTAACATCTCCCCCAAATTTACTATCTCTTTCAATCTTAAATTCAGATTTTCCATCCATAAATATTATTTTTTTGCACCAATCTAATATGGGATTAAAATCTACTTCTTTAGCTAAACAAAATGCACCATTAACTTTATTTCTTATTTCATCCTCAGAATCATGTATAAACACAGCAGAATTTGGTATAGATTTACTCATCTTCATAGCAGACAATACTTCTGATAAATTTTCTTTAGTTACAGGCCATACTGGTGGTTTACCCAAGCCTAAAATTAAAGGATGATGAATAGCAACAGGAGAAACCACTTTTCCTTTAGAGTCTTTAATTGGATTTTTTAATTTAGTTGCAACTTCTCTTGCTATTACATGTGCTTTTCTCTG
>CAYJQZ010000023.1:5430-10158 GCA_964372555.1 Candidatus Woesearchaeota archaeon
GCTATATTCAAATCCTGAATAAAAATATCCGCTACTTGCATTGGAGGATAAACCAATTTAGCAAAATCAACACCTTCTCCCTCTTTTCTTCCCATAATAGTTATACTTCTCATAACTCTAGCTAAACTAGTATGTTTACTTACATCTATTACAGTTTTCCAGTAATCATCATTATTATGATACAACTCAGAACCTAAAACAAACTTAACTTTTTCAGGATCTCCACCAACACATTCTAAAGAAGCCTTTAATCCTTCTTTAAAATAACCAACTGCAACTTTTTTTATAACATCAATATCGCCGCCAAATTTATCATTTATCCAAGAATGCCAATCAGCTAAAAATATACTGCATTTTACATTAGCATTCATAAAATCTCTAACCTTACTCATACAGATTAACCCTGTACCTAAATGAATTTTTCCAGATATTTCAAATCCAATATAATGCTTTAAAGAAGTATTGGTTTCTAGTAAATTATTTAAATCTCCCTCAACTAAAACCTCAGCAGTATTTCTTATTATTAACTCAAACCTCTTGTTTGTATCCATAGATCTTTAATTTTATAGCCATATATTAATGTTTCTGTAATATCAAAAGTTATTTAAAATATAAAATAAAAACTAATGTATGCCAGAACTAACACTTGATCCAATAGGTTATTTTCTAATTAGAATTAATCAAGAAACAAAAGAAATAGAAGTAGCATTCTGTAAATATGAAGAAATAAAATTAACGCATCCAAAAGCAAGATTTGGGAAAAATACAGTAAACAAAACATTCGCATCTAAAGAACCAGAAGAAGTTCTAAAATGGATTAAAAACAATGAATTAATATCTAAAGATGATCATTTTGATTACATAAAAAAAGAATTACATAAAGCAAAAGAATGTTTAGATAAAGGAATTAAATATAAACAAGATTAACCCAAAGTATCTCTCTTTAAATCACTATAAACAGCCATGACTTGCTCTTGATCTGTATCTGGTATTAATTCTAATATTTTACTTAACACAACTGGTTTACCTGTGCTCTTACAATGAAAGTACAAAGAACCAGCAACTAAAGCAAACATATTATGTTTTTTATATGTACTCTTTCTCATAGACATTTCATAAACTTTGTATGCATTATTATAAACATTAACATCAAATCTAAGATCATCACATACACTTCTAAGTACTCTCTTTGGATCTATCATATAATTGTTATAACAAGCCTATTTAAAAATATTATTATT
The DNA here is from genome assembly GCA_964372555.1 of Candidatus Woesearchaeota archaeon. Lineage (GTDB taxonomy): Archaea > Nanobdellota > Nanobdellia > SCGC-AAA011-G17 > GW2011-AR18 > CAYJQZ01. Next base: position 6,672 of record CAYJQZ010000023.1, read on the forward strand.
CCATTATAGAATATTTTCACATATATACTTTTAGTTATACAAACAGTTTTAAAACAATTTTATTCATAAAAAGCACTAATGCGGTTAGAAAAGATAGTGGCCTCTGTTATTGATCAGCACAAAAGAGAAGTAAAACCTGTAAAAACACAGGTTGTGATGCCCATACAACTAGTTCTTTTCGATAGAAGAGCCACAGGATCTGAAAAAGCCATAGCAATGGGAACATTCTATGAACATATGACAGCAGCTATTTTTGGAGGCAGATTAGAAAATATGAAGCGGGTTGCAAATGGTAATCATTTAGGACTAACTACAAATGGAGCAGAGGCAATAGATGAAGATGATGAAATGCGAATAACAAAGCCAGATGTTGTAGACCATAAAAGAAGGAGAGTATATGAATCAAAAGCATGCAGATCTGGGCAAACATGTAAACTATCAGATGATCAAATAGATCTTTATAGAGCACTTCAAGCTGAAGAACCCCATCCAAGAATTTATTATGTAGTATACAGGCATAGCTTAGATGGTATAAAATCAAGATGGAAAGGAACACCAGAACAATTATTCTACGCCTTAGTTCAAAAAACAAGTTATTGTCTTGTCATGCCTCTTAGTTTAATACTAGCATTACATAATCCAAAAAAAGGTTCAACAAAATATGTATACAGATATGAAGAAGAAACGCGCTTTGAAGTTTGCACAAGTATTAGATCTTCAGCTTTAACAGCATTGTTAACAGAACCAGAAAGAGTAATAGTAGACTTAAGTTTTGACCCTAATGAATATAAAACTAAAAGATTGTTATCACCAAGTGAATTAAAAATAAATAGTTATGAAGTGAAAAGATACCCAATATTAGTAATACAAGATAGAGATCATAGGGCTTGGGCAGAAGGTTTTGCAGCAGGATATAGAAAAACAGATACACCTTTCTAAAATTATTTATGTGTAAACCAGAACTTGTAAACCTCGTTTTCTATTTTATCTAATCTGCAAAAAAATCTTCTCTCAGCCTGTATGATATCATTAACTTTCAAATTAATTATAGCAGACTCAGCAAAGCCATTAATTGTATTCCCATCATCCATCATAACATCAAATTTAACAGCATTATCTTTAGGGACATAGTGCATTATTACTCCCTTATTTTTAGCATCTCTAAAATGTTCATACTCTTTGCTGTGAAAAATAAAACTTTTACCTTTTTTTACAAAATTTAAACAATCCATTAATCTATTTAATGTTCCATCTTTAATATTATCATAATCTTTCTTAGTTATATAAAATTTATTATGTGTAACATACTTCCTAGCGCCTCTTTCAGGAAAATCTGGATGTAATCTTAATTCAACTTCTCTTCCAAGTGCATCTTCAACATTTATCTCAACAGGATCTTCAACTAAAAAATATCTATTTGCATCTTGGTCAATTAATTTTCTATTTTCAGAATAAAATTTATCTACACTTACAGAAGCCTCATTTTCATTAACACCAAAACTTAAACAAAAAGCACGTATAGCATCAGGTTTAAATCCTCTCCGCCTTAGCGATTGCAAACTCCAAGTTCTAGGATCATCCCAGCCAAAATATTTTCCTTCTTTTACTTCTTGTTTACTTTTACTCTTGCTTAATTTAACTCCTTCTATAGTTAATAATCCAGTATGTATTAATTCTGGTCCTTTCCATCCAAATATTCCCCAAATAAACTTCTCCATATCGCTTTCTATCATTAATTCCTTTCCTCTTATTACATGAGTTATTTTTAGCAAATAATCATCTACAGCCCAAGAAAACTCTAGCATAGGCCAAACTCTATACTTATTTCCAACTTTAGGATGTTTTCTTTCACTGATTCTAAACAAAACTCTATCTCTAAAAGCAGGATTAGGGTGTCTTATATCTGTCTTTAATCTTAATATTGCTTCACCTTCTTTGTATTTTCCATTAAGCATTTTATTCCATTCATCTAACACATTACTAACAGAACTACCACGGCATTCACAAGCAATTCCTTTTGCCCTATTTTCCCTTAACTTATCAGAACTACAATGACAAACATAAGCTGCACCTTTCTTTATTAATTCTTCAGCATGTTTATAATAAATTTCTAGTCTATCAGATTTATAAACTATATTTTTATCAAAATTGACTCCCAACCATATTAATCCATCCGGGATAAGATCATAAGCCTCTGGCTCTATATTTTTTTCTTCGCTGCCTATTGTATCATCAATAACTAAAAGTAATTTACCGTTGTAAATCTTTGTGTATTCATCATTAATTATAACTTGTTTTGCATTACCTATGTGCAACGGACCAGAAGGATAAGGCGCAACACGTAAAATCACATGTTCCTTTACATTTTGTAATGGAGGTAACCTTCTTTCTTCAACAACCTTCTTTTCTTCTAATAATTCAGGTGCAATCTTCTTAAGCTCTTCAATCTGCTTATCTAAATTCATAGAATTAACTTTTTTTATAATTTCAGAAATTTCTTTACCTAAAGCCTTCATATTGGCCTTTAAATCTGAATTCTCAGACAAGACCTTACCAAGAACAGCACCAGAATTGGCCTTTCCGTTGTATTTTACAGCATTTTGTAAAGCATATTTATAAATCAAATTATTCATAATTTTAGGGTCTTTTTTCTATTTTTATAGTTAACTAAGACAGTAAAGTTTATAAGAAAATCAATTTTAATTAATTTATGCTAAAGAAAATAATAACAATAATGGCTTTATTATTAGTATTAGTTGCTATAGTATATGCTGTACCTGAAGAAATTGACACAAATAGAGAAGGAGAAAATATACTAAATCTCCCGATATTAGAATATGAATGTTTTTATGAATTTTCAAATGAGAGTCAGGATATATCATTTGCACTAAGAAGACATGGAAAAGCACCAAATATAGGGGGAAATGCAACTAAAATCGTAATAAATTCAGCTGATGAGATGTGTGAATATACAGAAGACCCAAGAGGGTGTTACGAATGCATCACTCTAAAAAGATATGGATTATGGGAAGGCAGAGAGAATTATACTAGAGATCATGGAACTACTGAAGAAACAACAAATACAAGTAACTGGAGAAATATATTACTTACAATATTGATACTAGGATCATTAATAATTGCAGTTTTGATAATAATAACAACGTTTAAAAAAACAAAGATAAAAAAGGCTAAAGATTTTAAACACAAAAATAAGTGAGTAATTAATGAAAGATAAAAAAGAGGATAAAAAACCTATTAAAAAATCAGGACTAGGTGTTGCTTGGATAACATTTCTAGTTTTAATTGTTCTAACTATATTAACATTTATAATAGCCCCTTTATTAATTTCTAGTATATTATTTATTTTTATTTATTTGCCAATAATGATTTATATTTTAATATACCAATGGATTGATCGTTGGTTTGCAGCATTGGTTTTTTCATTTTATTTGTGGCTTAATATAATCATAATATTAATACCAATAGC
>CAYJQZ010000024.1:0-10069 GCA_964372555.1 Candidatus Woesearchaeota archaeon
CCAGCTTAGGTGAAAATAAATATTGGTTTGCATGCAGAGGAATAAATAGAAGAGTTTCTCAACCTTATCCCCCAGAAGGTTTACTGATTAAAGGAACTGATATGTTAAATATTACAGATGTAATTTGTACAAATGAATTTGGAAATAATTGCGGGGAGATACTTGCTAATAATTTTAATTTTTCTGTAGCTACTGTTGGCGGTGCAGATAATGGAAATGCAAAATGTAGTTGGTCTACTGGTGATTTTGATTTCAGTTGCTTTGCAGATCCAGGATGCAGTAATGATATTTTGAGAATACCAAATTATGCTGGTGTACATAGACAGTTGAGTTATAGCAGTGAGCCTGGCACGTTCAGCTTTAGATTTTTATGCACTGATGTTGCAGGAAACATAGCAGAGAAAAATGCTACTTTTAATGTTGAGAGAGATTTGTTTGCACCCAGAATATTAAGAATAGCGTTAGAAAACGATAATTTGAATGTTTTAACAAATGAGATTGCAGATTGTAAATATTCTGATAATACCAGTACAAGTTTTGATACTATGACATCATTTGATGCTACAGACTCAGTTAGTCATAGTACTTCATTTAGTGGAAAAGATTACTTGAATGTAAAATGCATGGATAGGTTTGATCACACAACGAGTGTTAATGTTTATAGATCTGAATTAGTTAGTTAACAAAAACATTTAAATATCTTAGGAAATGGTAGGAAATATGCGTAAAAGAGGACAAGTTACTGTTTTTGCTATAGTTGGAATTGTTTTAGTTATACTCATTGCTTTGTTCTTTTTTTTGAGAAATGAGTTTGGATTTTTTGTTTCACCTACAACTTTTTTAAATGAAAAAGCCAGGCCAATCGAAGACAATCTCAAAAGTTGTTTGAATCAGGCTGTTAGTAATTCTGTTGATACTTTTGGTGAACAAGGAGGAGATTTTAATCCCAGCAGTTATAGATTTTATCAGAATAGGCTTGTAAAATATTATTGCATGAACATTCCTGGAGAAGAGAGATGTATGAATGTTATGCCACAATTAGTAGGGCTGGTTGGTGAGTTAAATGAAAAAATACAGCAAGATGTAAGAAGCTGTGTTGATGAAGATTTAGTTAAAAGCGGTTTAGGATATGAAGTAAGTGCTGGGGAGCTTACTACCAGTACAACAACTGGCAGCAGAGGAATTGTTGTTACTGTTGATTATAATGTGGATATAGTTAAAGATGAGAGCAGGACTAGCGTAAGAGGTGTAAGTGCAAGTTATGATGTTCCTATCGAAGATATTTATACTGCTGCTTTGGATATTGTTAATTCAGAGGCAAATGCTGGCTTTTTTGAACAAGGAATTTATATGCTGAATAAGAGAGGACAGTTTGTAATAAATGTTGATAAGCCATACCCAGATAAGATTTACAAGATTAATAAAAAAGATAGTGAGTTTGAGTTTTGGTTTGCTGTTCAAGGTGAGAGAAATATATGAATAATAAAAAAGGCATGATTGAGAAAACAATTGCGTTTGTGCAGATTTTTTTAGTTTTAAGTTTAGTTTTTGTAGTTGGTGTTAGCTTTGATTCACAAGTTGTTTATGCTCAAGAAGAAAGTGTCTGTTGTGAAAAAGATAACTCTGGTAATTATTGTAGTTATGTTCCAGTAAGCCAATGTACTGGCGGTGATGTTTTGAATGCTTCTACAAGATGTGATCAGTCTATTTTTTGCAAGCCTGGATGTTGTGCTAGTGATGATGGTTTTTGTTACAGTAGTTCTCCTAGAGCGTTATGTGAAAATGGATATAATGGAAGTTATAGTATAGATAATAGTTGTAGCGCTGTTAATGAGTGTAAACTTGGTTGTTGTATAATTGGAACACAGGCTGCTTACACAACTAGAAATAGGTGTATAAACGAGACTGCAGCATTTCCAGATTTAGAAGTAGATTTTAGAGATAATGTTGCAAGTGAAATAGATTGTTTGAATTTAGCTAGAAATACTGACAAGGGTTGTTGTGTTACAGGTGATAGTTGTAGATTTGTTGCTAAATCAGAATGCAATATTGATACTGTAGTAAATGGAACTGGATTTTATAATGGAACTTATTGCAGTACTTTGAATAATTTGTGTACTTGTGCTTCTGCTAATCCTGAGCTTGGGGGAAGTGGTGATTTTAAAGCAACAACTTGCTTATCTAATGATGATAAAGTTTACTGGAGAGATAGTTGTGGAAATCCTGAGGGTATAGTCCAAAGAGGTTTGTCTAGACATGGCGGAGCAAGAGATGATGGAAATTGTGATTATAATACAGGAACTTTATGCGGAGATTCTAATAATGATGGGATTCATGTTTGTGAGAGTTTAGATTGTCAAGGCGGAACTAGTGGTGTTACAAGAAATGAAAATTTATCTGTAAATTTGGATGAAAGTTATGAAGGCAGAGGTACACCTTTAGGTGGAGAAGGAGGTTTAGCTAGCGGTGGTGGGATAATAAATGGTGAGAGCTGGTGTGAGTTTGATAGTCCAGATCAGCAACAGATATTTAATCAACTAACTACAGCAGATAGACAAGGAAAAGATCCTGTTGGTAGCAGATATTATAGACATTTATGTATAAATGGACAAGAATTAATTGAGCCTTGTAAAGATTTTAGAGAGGAATACTGTTATTATAATTCTATTGATGTAAATGTCAATATTAGTGGAAGATTGTTGCCTAAGAAATATACTGAGTCAAGATGTATAATAAATGAATGGCAGCCTTGTACTAGCGAGTGTAATACTGCAAGTCCAAATACTATGAGCGAAGGAACTTACAAAGAGGCTTTGAAAAAAGACCAACAGTGTTGTTTAAGTCCAAAAAGAGATTGTGCTTGGACTGGAAATAATTGTATACCTGCCGTAAGTCCAGGATTTAAGTTCTGGGAGAGTGAGGGAGCTGATGTTTGTGCAAGGGCAAGTACAAGTTGTACTGCCACTTTTGTTTGTGGAGGATTTAATAGAATATTTGGTGCTTGCGGAGAAGGTGAAGAGGCAGTTGCTGGTGCTGGTGCAGCAGTTGGTGTTGGCGGAGGTGCTGCGCTTTATACTGGGTTAACTTTGGGTGCTGCTGCCGGGGGGCCTATAGCTGTAGCAGCTTTTGCTGGTGTACTTTTAGTTTTATTTGTTGGCGGCGGGTTAGAGAAAGGGTGGCAGATAGTAAGCGGGTCTGAATGTTTGAGCCAGGATTATTTACAAGCATCTAATAATTTCTGCAGGGCACAAGGAGATTGCGGAGCAGACTTTAATTATTTGAATGCTTATGGTGTAGAAGATAAATTTACATTGAGTTATGCTGGATTTAGTAATACAGAAAATATAAATTCAGAGATTGCACGTTATGCTAGAGAAAATCCAGATGAATTGCAGGATGCAAAGTCTTCTGATAGAAGAAAAGATGTAGACTTTACTTTTGTTGGCGGTAAAGTTCCTGGTAATTTAACTGAGCCTAGTTGGACTAAGGGAGATCAGTTTTTTAACTTTACTACAGATAGAAGCGGAACTGGAAGTAAATTTGTCAGAGCGATATTTGGTGATGATGAAATTTCAGCTACAAGTGCATTTAGTCCTGGGGGTGTTGGTATTGGAAGTGCAATTGTTGCTAGTGTATTGGCTTTAGGTGGAAGTACTGCTGCTACTTCTGGTGCTGGTTTGAGTATTACTCCTATTGGATATTTAGTTTCAAAATTAATACAACTTATTCCCGGAGTTCCTGATTTAGGATTGAATGTTGCTAGAAGTGCTGCTGCTAGAAGTGCTGAGACTGCTTTTGCAGGGGCTTATGAAAGGGGTTCATTTGATGCTGCACAAAAAGAGGCTTTAAGATCTGCAATTGCTAAGAAATATGGAGAAGAAGTTGCAGCAAAGGCTACAGATGCAGATCTTCAGGCTATAGCTTCGCTTCAGCAGGAGGGTGCAGAAGCAGTTGTTGTTGGTGAGCAGGAAGTTAGTATTGAAGCTCAAAATGAGCTTGTTGTACAGGCCAGTGAGACTTATGGGGAGCAACAAGCAGCCACTAGTTTTTCAGGTTATCTAACAGGAGTAAGCGCAGCAATGTGGGCATATGCAATATATCAAATTATAGATGTAGTAGCTGAAGATGTAAAACAGGTTCATATAACTACAACATGCCAGACATGGCAAGCACCAATTTACAGAACTACAAACGATGATCCTTGTCAGAGATGCAATCCAGATTACAAACCAGGTTTAGATGGGGGATATGTAAATAGAGATAAAACTCCAAAAGATGTAAGGGCATTCAAAGTATGTTCTGAATATAGATGCAAGAGCTTAGGTCCAAGTTGTGAATTAATAAATCAAGGTACAACAGAAGAGACTTGTGTTTCAATAAATAAATTAGACACAAATTCACCAAAGATAGAGCCTTGGATAGAAGGATTTTCATTAAATATAACAAGCAGGGACATAAGACAAAATGCTACTGGATTTAGAATTACAAAGGAGATACCAATATACAAACAATTTAATGTTGGATTAAAAACAGATGAGCCTGCACAATGCAAGATGAGTTTTGAGCATAGCAGACCATATGAAACAATAGAAAATAATTTCTTTGGAGGAAATAATTTCAAGTATTTCCACATAAATCAGATGATGTATCCTGCTTCACCTAATTCAACAGATGCAGGTTTGACTTTAACTGGCGGCGGGCATTATAAATTATACTTAAGATGTACAGATGCAGTTGGTAATTCAAATGATGCTGATTATGTAATAGAATTTGATGTAAGCAAAGAACCAGATTTAACAGCACCAACAATAGTTGGAAGCAGTTTAGCACCGCCTGTAGGACCAGGATTAAATAATCAAACTACATTTGAGAGAGAGGTTTATTTGATGAATGGTGCCAACTATTCAGATGTTACTTTATTTGTAAATGAGCCTGCTGAGTGCAGGTATAGTTATGTACCATTGGACTTTAATTTAATGAATGAAACTAATGCATGCAAGACGCAGGCAACTTTACTTTATAATTCATGCAAGTTTGTAAGGAATTCACCTATGATAGCTGGAATAGGGCCAGCACCAAGTGGATTTTTATCTAGAGCAGGAATGCTACAGTATGTTTACTTCAAATGCAGAGATCATCCTGAGCCAGCTTATAATCTAACAAGAAATTTCAATAAAGATCCTTATACAATAATATTAAAGGGAAGCGAACCACTAACTATAGACAGCAGCGGACCAAGCGGTTTGATAAAAACCAGCAGTGCGTTAGTTAATGTTACATTAGATGTTCGTACTAGCAATGGTGCTTTGTTAAATGGAAATGCAATATGCAAATATACAACTGAAGAAAGAAATAAAGATAATTTGGCTTCTATGACTGAATTTTTAAATACAAATTTAAGTGTACATACGCAACCATGGCAGCCAAGCAGCGGTTTACATAAATTCTTTGCAGGATGCTATGATGTGGCTGGAAATAGAGCCTTTGCTGAAATAAACTTTACAGTTGAGAGAGATGTTATTGCACCTTATGTTATAAGAACTTATAGGGATGAGAGTTTTACACCCCCACAATTTGTTGTTGAGATAAATGAGCCTGGGGTATGCAAAGATAGTGTGGATGGAACATTTAGTTTTGATAGTGGAGGAAATTTAATGAATATGGTTGGTGTAAGCGGGAAAATATTTTCAAGTACTAATGCCGGATCTAATGTTTACTACGTAGTATGCAGAGATCAATTTAACAATACAATGTCCCCTGCAACAATACAGATTGCTGAGGTTTAGGGCAGATTAAGGAGTATAAAAAAAACTCTTTCAGCCACATTCCATAGTTTTTTCCATTCTTCAAATAATTCTTTATAACTGGCACCTGTTTGTTGTGACGCTGCTTCTAAAATTTCTTTTATATTCTTTTTTTTGTCAATTAAATTGATAATAGCAATTTGCTTTTTGTTGAATCTTGTTTGTATTTTTAAGTGTTCGGTTCTAAACCACACTGTTTCCGTTTCTCTTAAATTTTTTAAATCAATTTTGCTTCTTAAAAAAGGGATTAAATTAATGTTTTCATGACTTAGTTCGGGTATATTGTAATCTTTCTTTGTTGTGAAAAAAGTATGTTTTTTTAATCGTCCGTGAAGTAATTCTGCTATCGCTTCTTGTTCTTGTTTTGGCTTGTTTTTAATTTTTTCAATTAGTTTTCCTTTTATATAGGTCTTTGGGTTATACATTGGTGCATCGTCAAATCTTACCATCTTAAGATTAGCTGAATCCAAAAATTGATATATTTCTGGAACAGTGTATGGTTTATCTCTAGAATGTAAAAATATGTCGTATATCTCTGAGTCATTGGTTTTGTCAATTAAATGTTGTTTTCCTGTAAAGTGCCACCAGTTGAATTTTGGTAGGCTATTCAAAATTTCTTTGGTGTTTTCTATTTTTATTTTTTTGTTTTCTTCATCTTGATTTATCATTCTTAATAATTCTTGTATCATATAAATTGGGATTCTTCCATATTTACCATATAGCATTATACACATTCCACCATCGTGTTTAAGACTATCAGCAAGAATTTGTATTCCTTCATTTGGATTTTCTAAATGATGAAGCACCCCCGCAGATATTATATAATCAAAATTTCCTAAGTTTAATTTTGGAATGTTTAAAATTGAATCATTAATAAATTTTATATTAGTCAATCCTTTCACTTCTGCTCTTTTCTTTAATATATTTAGTGATGCAGAAGAAAAATCTAGTGCTATCACTTCAACATTTTTATCTTTAAGTTGCTCTGCTAGATGTATAATAGCATTTCCAGTTCCGCAACCAGCATCTAATACTCTAAAATTTTCATTTATTTCTTTTTTACCGCCCCAAAATAGACTATTTATTATAGTAATATCCGACGTTAAAAAATTTTTACTTTCTTTTTTATAATCTTCTGGATTTATATAAGGGTATGGGAATGTTTCATATTGTTCTTTTACTTTGTCTGTTTCCATTAATAATTTTATTTTGAATATATTTATATAACTTGCTCCCGATTAGAGAAAGATATATTAATAGTACCTGTTTAAAAATGTTGATGAAAAGAGGACAATTACTTTCACAGCCACTTTATTATATTTTTGCGATTGTTGTTATAGGATTAATTTTAATTTTTGGTTTTAGATACGTTGGAAAATTATTGAAAACTGGATGCGAAGTTGAAGTTTTAGATTTTGTTTCTGAAGTCAGGAATAAAGTTAATCAATTGGCTTCTTTATCTTATGGTTCTAGTTTTGAGTGCAGCATTGTAAGAATTAGTGGACAGAGTGAAAGCAGCTGTGAACTTGCGTTGCCAAGCGATGTAAAAGGAATTTGTTTTATTGACACAACAAAAGATTACAACGTGAATGCAATTCCATTTAGAGATACAAAACAACTTGTTGCTGATCTTGGTAGAAATGCAAATAGAAATTTATTTTATTCTGTTGATAGTGGTGGTTCTTGTGAAGCTGTGCCCGCAAATATTAAAAAATTAACTACAGACGGCGTTGTTTGTGTTAATGCTGGTGCCAGAAATTCAAGTTTTATTATGGAAAATATTGGAAACGAAATTATAATCAGAAAGGCATGAGTGGAAACATTTAAATCATAGTTTTCTTGCTAAAGTGTCAATGAATAAAAGAGGGCAGGGTGAGCAATTTAATTGGATATTTGTTATAGTTGCTGGTGCAGTTATTCTTGGATTTTTTGTGATGTTTACTTTTAAGTACATTGAATTACAAGAACAAAGACAAGATGTTGTGACTGTAAGATTTTTTGGCGGAAGTGTTTTAGCTGCAAGTTCTAAGTTACAGGTTGGAAGCGGCGGTGCTTCAGTTGATAGCAATGAAGAAAATGGATTGAGATTTGGTTATACAACTAATTTAGGTTATAGATGCAATGGAAATGAATCTTTGATTTTAGTTGATGATGGAAAAGCTGCTTGGTATAGATTAGACGATGAAATTGTTTTTATGGATAAAGAGATGAAAATAAATTCTCTTGATCTTTGGATTTTACCATGGAATTATCCTTTTCATGTAACAAATTTTATTTATTTAGCTGATCCGAAAACTAATTTTTATTTAGTTAGTGATGCAGACAGCGAAGAGTTTATAAATAATTTAGATGTAAGCAGTGCTTTCAGAGTTGAAAAAGTTGATAAAAATAATTTAAATCTTAAATCAAATAGTAAAGTTGTTTATTTTTTAGATCAAAGGCCTTATAAGAATGAAATTCTTAATACTAAGAAAAATTTTAGTGATGTTGATTTTGTTTACATTGATTTAAGTAAAAAGGAAGCAAGTTTTTTTGATTTTGAAAGCAAAAGCTGGAGTGAATCTGTGAAATTTTATACTACAGAAGAAAATAACGAACAATTGTTGGGTGCAATATTTAGTAATGATGCTGAGAATTTTGGGTGTAGTATTGATAGGTCATTAGAAAGATTAAAACATGTAGCCAGCATTTATAGTAAGAGAGCAGAATTACTTGGACAGATTGACAGAAGGCCTAGTTGTATGTATAGTGAGATTGCTAGGAGCCTGGATAGTTATTCAAGGGGAGAAATAAATTTAGTTGATAACATAGCTAGTCAGAATTTAGCAGGGGCAGGTTGCATATGGGTATTTTGAATAAAGTTTTTGATAAAAAAGGACAATTACAAATTCAGGAGACAATACTTGCAGTATTTATTATTATAATAATTATAATTTTTGGGATTGTATTTTTTTACAGGGTAGAAAGTACATCTATAAAAGATGAATTCAATCAATTCCAAAGGGAAAAACTTACTGTTGATTTTATTACTTTAGGAGATTTACCAGAATTTTCTTGTAGCAAGGCAGGAATAAAAGAGAGCTGCATAGATGCAGCCAAGTTAATTGTATTTATGAATTTAAATAATAGCAGAGATTTTAGAGATTATTATTTTGAGAGTTTTGGTTATAAGAATATTACAATATATCAGATTTATCCTAGTACTAGTAGTAATAGTAATAAGTGTAGCCCTAGCAAGTTAAGTGACTGCGGTGTTTGGGAAGTGTATACCCGTAAGCCAACCAAAATCAATACTAAATTAGTTATAGATACTCCTGTTTCTTTGTATTTTCCAGATAAAGACGAATATGGAATTGGAATTATGATTGTAGAAGCATATAATGTTTAGACAACCCTGTGGAAAGGTATTTAAACTTTTTTGGATATTATTATTAAATGGGAAAAGGTTTAGAATATTTATTGATTGCATCTATGGCTTTAGGTGGTCCTGGATGTACAACACTAAATAGGCGTGGAATGAGAGCGCCAGATGCTGGCCAGGATGCTGTTTCTGATATCAAAACAGATAATTTTGATGCAAGATTAGATTCTCTTGATGCATTGGATTCAGTGAATGATGTTGGAAGAGACATTATTGATATTATAGATAGCGCTGATGTGCCTCCTAAATGTGATAATCTAGCAGAAGATTGTTTTGATTATTCGCCAACAGTAGAACTTGTTGATGAAAGAGGGATTTCTTATACAGAAATAATAGTCCCTGCTGGGAGAGATTTTACATATCATGCAAGAGCAGAATCACCTGACGGTGATCCAATAGCTGGGTGTTTTTTTTCTTTTTCTGATGGTTATGTTACTGATCTAGTAGCTTGTGATGTTACTCATGCTTTGCCCACTGGTGATTATGGTTTGGATGTTTGGGCTATGGAAGCAACTCCTGAATCAGAAAGAAGTGATGATTATCATGCTACAATTCATGCAGTCATTCCTCCTTCAGTTTGTGGTAATGGTCTATTAGAAACGGGTGAAGAATGTGATGATGGTAATCTTGACAATAGAGATGGCTGCAGTTCTACTTGCACAACTGAAGTTAATATAGACGCTGGTGTTGATGCTGATGGTAGTACTGATGTACCTGATGCAGGCCCAACTGATGCTAGCAGGGATGCAATACCAGTTGATTCAGGTGCAGATGTTTCTGCTTCAGTTTGTGGTAATGGTATATTAGAAACGGGTGAAGAATGTGATGATGGTAATCTTAACAA
>CAYJQZ010000025.1:0-9515 GCA_964372555.1 Candidatus Woesearchaeota archaeon
TCTGCAGTTGCACTACTTCTCACAGCAACAAAAGGAGCTTCTCTTCCAGCTTTAATATAATTATTCAGAATATCTTTTCCTAAAGCCTTGCTTACTGCCCTGTCAACATTCATATCATCATAAGCATTAATTATTGCATCTTTAATTAATTTAGGCATTTGCGCATCTAAAATTATCTCTTGTACATCTTGAGATGCCTTCTGTAATCTTTCTGTATCCTCTACATCCAATCCATTTAAAATATCCATTATTTTTTCTTGTATTCCCGTTTTATCAACAAAGAATTTGTAAGCCTGAGCCGTAATAACAAAACCAGGAGGAACTGGTAATTTTAAATTATACATAACTCCAAGATTTTGTCCTTTTCCACCAACTATATTATTATAATCATCTCCTATCTCAGAAAACCATACAACTGGCGATTCTACAACCATTAATTTTACACCTCTTTACTTAAAAGAAATCTAGATTTTGATTATTATTAAATCTTTTGTATTAACTTTTTCTTCTTACTCTTTTTTTATTCTTGCCTATAAACCCATTAGCTCTAGCTAATCCATCATGAACATATCTATTAAGTAATTCTAACTCTCCATTATCCCAAGGCACATAAGCGTGACTTTCAACATATCTACTAGCAACTTCATGTTCAATATCCACACCAGCAGGTTCATCACACCCAGTATGTAACAAAATCCTTCCTTCTAAACCGCTATTCACTCTTGAATAATCTGCAACAATTGCATCAGCTGCCCCACTTACGGTTGTAAAAAAAGCACATTCATCAGGCACAATATGAAGCAATCTTTTTCCTCTTCTCTCAACATAATACCTAACAACTGTCACCTCTGTATGTCCATCAGAAGAAGTATTGTAATAAGGCAATTCTTTGTCAACAATATACTCAACAGTTTTCCTAACCATAACAAAATAAAAACATTTATTTATTTAAATCTTTTGTATTAAAAATCTAACTAGAAATAGGCTCAATCTCTACAATAAAATTTCCAGGCAATCTTGGATTACCTGCTTTCAAAGCTGCCTTAGCAAAGTCTAATCCATTTTTGTAAACATATGCAGTAAATATTTCTTTTCCCCTCTTAACCTGCGCAGCACTATTAACCACCTTGCCAAATGAATGAGCCATACCAGTCTGAAGTCTATCAGCATGTGCCCCACCAAGCATCTTGTTCTCTCTTAAAGCATGGTGTGGAAATACATTTATTCTTAAAAAGTAATTTGTACCTAAATTATCTTGTAACATTCTATTAATAACCATTCTTGCACTTTCAATAGAATTATGTCTTATCTGCAAACTGCCCCTAGAAACCAACTTAACTTTATACTCATATTGCTTTCCCTTATCACCCATCTCAAATCTACTTATCTTATGGGGCGGTATTGCCTTAATGTAACCCTTCGCTTTATATTTACTCTTTCTAGTATAAGGCCTCTCCAATTTCCTATAACAGCAACCTTTTCTTAAACCTACCATATTACAAAGCAAAAAATCGAGATTTATAAATATATCTACAACATTTTATAAATAAGAAATATTTATTGTGTAACTAAAGCCACTGTAGAAGGTAGCACATAAGTTGCACATTGAGCGCTCCCATCACGAACTAATGCATCTAAATCAAGTGCAGGTGAAACCCTTCCCAAGAAATGCTCTCTGTATAACCTAGCATGATAAACTGGTTGTTCACCTACATCACGTTTCTGATCAAGTAAATGATCAATAGATCCAACATAACCGCCACCAAATTCAACAAAATCATCAACGCTTACAGTTCTAAAACCTCTTCTAGCATATTCCCATTCCAATCCTTCAAATCTATCCAAACGCGCACGAAAGCCAATACATTCCCCCATATAAATTACACTTACTGCAGAACCAAAACTTGCTCCGGCTTCAATATATTTTTTCCTTATTTTAAGATCAGATAATACAGGTAATAAAAATCTAGGCAAGTTCATAAATAATAAAAACTTTTAGTTTTTATAAATATTGTTACACTCAAAAATAGAAAATAGAACTTAACTTATACTTACTTTAGTTCCAACACTTTGTCCAGGCAATCCCTTTTCAAACTGAACTCTTAAACCGCCTAAATTTCCATGAATGTTAGTAATAACCCCTTTTATCTCTTTTCCGCCAGGGCTTTTCCATGTCACACCCTTATTTAACAAAGTTTTAGCCTTTTCTTTGCTATTAACGCCAACAACCTTCACAATCATCTGATGCGTTTGTTGAGTTTTCGCCCCCCTTCTAAAGCTAACAACTTTTCCTTCCATGAAACAAAGAAAAAATACTTCATTTAAATAGCTTTCTAGTATCACTTATATTCTCTAACATATATATTAAAACACCAAAAATAAACCAAAAACTATATAAAGTTTCTAACTTAATTATATAAAAGCCTGACATGAGAAAGGCTCAAGTGAGCGACGATATTGAGCTATCAGGCAATGACTCTTGGGAGTTAATGTCAGGCAACAATAATCATAATCATATAGATCATTTGAACAAGGAAAAAATCAAATTTCATCATAATCATAAAAAATGGTTATCTTAAAAGGAAATAAAAAAAGAAATTAAATCATTTATTATTAAGAAAGAGACAAAAACCTTGTTCTGTAGATCTTTGATTGGAGGAAAATAAAATGGGAAAAGTAAGCCCTGTATCTACAAAATACATAATTAATACAAATATAACAATTGAGGGTTCAGTTGACAGACCAGATGTCATTGGTGCCATATTTGGACAGACAGAAGGATTTCTAGGTCAAGAGCTAGAACTAAGAGAACTGCAAAGATCAGGTAAAGTGGGAAGAATTGAAGTTAAGCTTGATACTGTAAGCGGTAAAAGCTCAGGCCAGATTATAATTCCTTGTAGTCTAGACAAAGCTGAAACAGCAATTATAGCAGCCGCTTTAGAAACAATAGAACGTATTGGTCCTTGCAATTCTAAAGTTAAAGTAGAAAAAATAGAAGACGTAAGAGTTGCAAAAAGAGAATTTGTAATAGCTAGAGCTAAAGAATTATTGATGACCTTGCAGTCTACAGTTCTGCCAGACTCTCAAGAAATCACAGAAGAAGTTTCTCAATCTGTTAGAATGTTAGAAATTACAGAATGGGGAAGAGAAAGACTTCCAGCAGGCCCAGGAATAGAGGAATCAGAAGAGATTATAGTATGCGAAGGAAGAGCTGATGTATTAAACTTGTTAAAGAATGGATTCAAAAACGCTGTTGCAATAAACGGAACTAGCGTTCCAGAATCAATAAAAGAATTATGCAAGCAGAAAACAGTTACTGCTTTTGTTGATGGAGACAGGGGTGGAGACATAATCTTAAAAGAATTAATGGAAACAACTGAGATTGATTTCATAACAAAAGCTCCAGCTGGAAAAGAAGTTGAAGAGCTTACAAAGAAAGAAATGCATATTGCTCTAAGGGCTAGAATAGCTTCAGAACAATTTAGATTTGAAGTAAATGGTGCAAAAAGACCTCAGCAAATACAAGCTGAAAACTTCAGAAGACCAATGAACAGAGAATATAATAGGGATAACAGAGAACCACAATATCAGCAAAGAGCACCACAACCACAAGTAGCTCAAAAAAGCAAAGAAAACTTTAAAGTTATGATGGATGATCTAGTTGGAACAAGAGGAGCCTATTTATTAGATAAAGACTTTAATATATTAGGAAAAGTCCCAACATCAGAACTTGAAACAACCTTAAGAAATCTAAATAATGTATTTGCTGTAATATTTGACGGCAGTATAACAAAAGAAATAGCAAAGACTGCAGAAAGTAGTAACGTAAGTTATGTTGTAGCTACAACTTCAAAGATAAGGCCGAATGAAACAAAAGTTGCAATACTAACTCAGAAAGAGCTATAGAAAGATTTTTTAATTAGAAAAAAGAAGTAAAACATAATGAAGAGTAAGATAGATAAAAAGAAGGTGATAGCTTTAGTTATTATAGTAATTGCTATAGTCTCAATATTTTTCTTTACTAGATCAAAACAATGCAATTCAGATGAAAACTGTTTTAATAGTTATGCTGCAAGATGTTCCAAAGCAGGAGTAAATACATTAAACAAAGACAACACCTATCATTATGAAATTCTAGGTAATAAAAGAGAAAATTGTATAGTTGAAGTTACTTTACTTAGATTATCTGAAACACAGCCAGTTGACATGAAGCAAGCACTAGAAGGAAGAAGCATGAGCTGTGCTATCCCACGAACAACATTGCAAAATCAAACAATGAACAGTATACAAAATCTTAATGATTATTGTACTGGCCCATTAAAAGAAGCAATCTTAGAAATTACCTTAGATAAAATGTACGATTTAATTGTTAAAAATATAGGACCAATAGCTACTGGTTTTGCTGATATAGTAAGATCGCAATAATTATTTCCTTACAATATAAAATACTTCATTTATTTCATAATGTTCAGCAAATTCAAATCCTAATCTTTTAATCATCATTTCAAACCACCCCCTTCTAGGATAATTCATTCTTTTACCCCTGGTAGTCTTAGTAGAAAAACTAGCAACAATATATTTAGCATTTATACTTTTTATCAAATCCTCAGCTAATTTATGGTCTTTAGTCTCCAAAGTATCTAATAATTTAAACATAAAACAAACATCAACTTGAGGAAAATCTCTAAAAGTTCTAAGATCTGCTTTAATAATATCCCCTTTTATATTATTTTTATTAAAATATTCTCTAAGTTTATTACAATCATAAGATGTTAACTCTGTAACATAAAAATAAACATCATTTCCAATTAAATTATAAGTCAAAGGATTTAGCCCGCAAGCCAAATCTAATATTTTTTTAGGCTTACCAGTAATAGAAAATATTTTTTTATATAATTTATGATAAAAATTATTTCTTTCTTTACTAGATTTATGTGCTTCAAGATCAAGTTTATCACTCAACCAAAATTGCCCATAAATAATATTAAGTTCATTTCTAACAGTCTTAACTATTAATTCAATATCTCTTTTTTTAAAATCTCCACTTAAATATTTCTTTTTCACTTTAGGATTCTTCTTAAAAAAATCATCTATAAATCCTAAAACAAATTCATCATCTAACCTACCTAACGGCTTCTTTGCTTTTATTTTATAAATAATCTCTTTCATAGTAAAAAAGCAGGCCCCTAAAGGTGGATGTCACCATCTCATTAGGTTGATCCCAACCATTCCTCAAATCCGCTACCCTAAAAGCATTGGTACAACAGCTTAGTGCTGCTTCATTCCTGATCTGACACATTTCGCAGCTGCATCAACCAATTAGGACAGATTATCACCGTAGTTGTTAGGACCTAACAAAATAGCAACACCGCCCCTTAGGCTCAGCTGCACCATAACACCCGTTTGTGCTTACAGAGTAGGGCGAGCCCTCCAGCCTAGCCTGCAGATAAATCTAACTTAAGAAACAATTTAAAGCTTTCCTTAAATATAAAACAAAATCTAGCAATTATCTTATAACAATCAAAGAACAATAATTCTTTTTAAACAAAACATTAGCATAAACTCATGGCAAAGAGGGTGATTGGTCTAGTAGGTAATATTGGTGCAGGAAAAAGCACATTGGGTAATTTTATAACAAGCAAAAGAGGGCAAGAAATTTTCTCAGAATATATTCCAGACCACAACGTAAGATACTTCCAGGAAAAAGTAGACGAAGCAGCAAAAGAATTATTCTACAGCGAAAGAAGATTATATTCAGATGAACTTGAATTAATACAAGCAAGATTAAGAGCCCTAAGACACACATTAGCAGCAAAACATAATGGAATAGTTTTATTCGATAGAACATTAATAGAAGGTTCAGAAACATTCAGAAGAAATTCTTTTGAAGATGGATATTTAACACATCAAGCAAATTCAGAATATGACCAAATTCTTAGAAATACTGCAGACAGATTAGGAAGAGACCAAGAAAGAATTGCCACTTGGCTAGAAAGTATTTTGATTTATATTAAAGTAAAAGATCCTTATGTTTTACAAGCAAGACAAATAGAAAGAGCAGACCCAAAAGAAAGCATTATCCCTGTAGAATATTTTGAAAGTTTAAATAAAATTTATTCAAGATTTATAGGAGCTGCAAGAGAGATATATGGGAGATGGGGACTAATAGCTCCAAGAATTATAGTTCTAGATGGATCAATTGATATAAGAAAAAATCCAGAAATTTTAGAAGAACATACAAGAAAAATTGCAATGGAAATAAAAAAAGATTTGGATGGAGTGGTTTAAATGATAACAGTTAATACTGAAGGCTTAGACGGAAAAATAGAAATAGTTAATTTAGGAGAAGCATTAAGAGCAGTTCTAGAAGAACCACCGCACCATTACTTGGATAGAGAAGGAGAGGTTTTTGATGAAGCAAAAAGAGCACTAAGAATGAGAAAAACAATCCTATGGATAGAGGGTCCTATGGGTTGTGGAAAATCCACATTAGCAAGATATTTAGCAAGACACCTAGATTTAGAATGCTTCTTAGAAAACCCAGACCACCCAGTAATAAGAACAAATTTACAAATGTTATATTCTGGTGATTTCAAAACGCAAAAATGCGGAGCTGTTGATATAAATGAACATTATCTTGGTTTTAGAATGGCCGACTATGGAGAAGCACTTAGAAGAGCAAGGTCCGCAGTACTAGACAGAATTTCTCATGCTGATGATTTATACATGACAGGTTTTGTAGAAGATGGATTTATGACACAACAACAAGTTGAAGCAATAAGGACAAGAAGAAAAAATACCTTAGATATACTAAGACCAACAAATACATTAACTGCACCAATAGAAATAGCCATACAACTAGTTGGAACTGCTGAACTTTTTGAAAGAAGAAAAAACAATAGAGCTAGAGGCGTAGAAATTGCAAAGGGCAGTAAAGGCGTGCCATTATCTTATATGAAAAGATTAACTACATACTATCAAGAAGCGCCAGGTCTACCAAAATTGTTAGCAGATGCAGGTTATAGAGGACCAATGTTATTAGTACCACAAGAAATTAGTGATGGAGTAGAATTTCAACCAAACGACCTGAAACATCTAGTGCCAATACTAGAAACAATAACAAAGTACGTTTCGCCTAAGCCATAATCTCTAATCTATTGTTTAAACTATAATCAGTAACAACACTACCAAATCCTCTTCCAAATTGATAAGCAACATTTCCAGAAAGTATATCAAAAAAACTAGGCTCAAATCTTCTCTCAACAATTTCAACATCAGTTAAATTTAGTTCTTGTTTCATTAATTCAACAGCAGTATTTCTATTACCTAATTCATCAACTAAACCCAATTCCTTAGCCTCTTGTCCTAAAAAGAATTCTCCTGTAGAAACATTTCTCACAGAATCAACATTCATGTTTCTATTAGAAGCAACTTCCTGAATAAAAAATTCATGAACTAAATCTAATTTTCCCTGCAACAATTCTCTTTCATCATTAGTTAATTCTCTATAAGGAACTCCAACATCTTTGTATTTACCACCAACTAATCTTTCATAACCAACACCATATTTATCAAACAAACCACTGAACTCTAAGTAACTTCCATAAACACCAATGCTACCAGTAATACTCATAGGACTTGCAACTATTTTATCTGTAGCACTTGCAGCCCAATAAGCACCAGAAGCACCAACTTCTCTTATAACAGCATAATTTGTCTTATTCATTGCTTTAATTGCATCAGCTATTTCTTGGCTGGCAACAACAGTACCACCAGGACTATCAATCTCAAATATTATCCCTTTAACAGAGTCATCTTTCTCCAATTCCTCAATATCTTTTACTATATCAGATGAAGAAGCAACGCCGCCACTACCAAAAAAACTCTGAGGAGAAGAAGTAGTTAGCATTCCTTCTATAGGCACAACGACTATTTGATTACCAAAAGAAGGACCACCATTAAATCCAAATGAAAATACAGCAAATATAGCGCCAATGATATATAACCCTATTAAAACAAATACAACAATCCACCACTTATTCATTTTATAATCATCTCCTTTTCAACAACAGCTGTTCTGCTAAAAACCTCAAACAACCTCTGGTGACCTCTCTTAAAAAACATATAAACTACATCGACTAATAAAACTATCGGAAATGGTTTTGTTAAATTTCTCATAACAGCCTGACCAAAGGTTAATTGTTTGCTATCTAAAGAAACAACATAAATATTCATTATAATTTTTCCTAAACTCTGTCTTATTTTATATTCCAAAACAGAAAAGTAAACTATTAAAGCAATTGCAATAAAAAAAGTAATGTAAGTTAATCCTTTATCATTGCTCGTAAATAACAAATAAGGATTAGTACTAAACTTACTTAAATATCCTTGAAATGGCAAAGTAACTATCAAATTAACTATAAACAAATCCATAACATAAGCAAGAAACCTTTTCCAAAGAGGAGCAGGAATATAATTATTTATCACCTTAGCAGATTTCACTTTTTGCATTACTATTTAATTAAAAGCGATGTTTTAAATAAATTCCTATTTTATTGTTCCTATGCAAAAGGCAGTACAAGAGCTATTAGAAAGCCTAGAACCTGGAATTGATCTGGAAAAAGTAAAAAAGAATATTTCTAAAAAGTATAAATTACCTAAGTTCCCATCAAACATAGAAATACTTGAAGAACTAGATGAAAAACAAAAAGTATTCTACAAGAATTTCTTAATAACAAAACCTGTAAGAACAATGTCAGGGGTAGCGCCATTAGCAGTTATGACAAAACCAATTCCGTGCAAACATGGAAAATGTACTTTTTGTCCTGGTGGACCAAATTCTATTTTCGGTGACGTCCCACAAAGTTATACTGGAAATGAACCATCAACTATGCGCGCAATCAGATCAAACTATGATTCCTACTCAATTGTATTCAATAGATTAGAACAATATATGCTTCTAAATCAACTGCCAGAAAAAACAGAGGTTATAATACAAGGTGGAACATTCTGCAGTTTTCCTAAAGACTATCAAGAAGAAGTAGTTAAATTTACCCTAAAAGCAATGAATGATTTCTCAGAAATGTTTTTTGAAAATAATAATTTTCATTTTAAAAAATTTAAGGAATTCTTCGAACTTCCAGGAAATATGGAAGACAAAGAAAGAAACAAAAGAATACAAGAAAAAATACTCAATTTAAGAAATGAAGCAACTGTAGAAAAAGAACAACAAAGAAACGAAACAGCAAAGATAAGATCAACTGCCTTAGTTATAGAAACTAAACCAGACTGGTGCAAGGAAGAAGAAATAAATGAAATTCTAAAATTGGGAACAACAAGAGTAGAACTTGGGGTTCAAACATTAAAAGAAAATGTACTAAAAATTACAAATAGAGGCCATACATTACAAGACACAAAAGAATCAATTCAATTACTAAAAGATTCTTTCCTAAAAACAACGTTTCATATGATGCCGGGGCGTCCACAAACAACAAAAGAAGAAGACATACAAATGT
>CAYJQZ010000026.1:0-9424 GCA_964372555.1 Candidatus Woesearchaeota archaeon
ATTATGATTTCCATAAGACAGAAGATCTTGATACAGATGATCAAGAAGAAAGAAGAGTGGCACAAGTTGCGCCCACTTACTTTGCGCCTGGAAGTGTTAAAGGATCTGTACTTCCCACGAACGTATTGGGTGAAAGAATATTTGGTTACTTTAGAGGAAACCCAATATTTAGAGGATGCAACATTTTGGGAGTAAATATGTCTGTACTTGCTTTTGTTGGTGGTGATAATACTGGCAACGGAATTTGTGCTTCATATGGATATGATTCTTGTATGTCTGTTGCTGCCGAGGATATTTTTCCGCTATATGATCCTGATGAACCAGAGTCGACCCGTATTGTTAACTTTGATTGTAGTTACAATATTACTTGTAATGATAGTGATTGTAATTCATCTAATATACATGAACCTGTGCCTCCCGGCTCTGAGGTTTTTGTGGATGGCGAATATACAAACATTACAGTAACTTGTTGTAATTTTTAGATTTAGTTTTTGTTTTTATTACTTTGCGTAAGCCTTTTAAAGTGCTCATGTTCTTTAGAGTTAATGCAAGATGATAAGAATAAAGTAGAGGCAGTTTTGTTTACTACTGGAAGATTTATTGGTTTAGAAGAGCTAAGTAGATTGTGCGGTATTGGTAGTTTGGGTTATCTTAAAGAAGTACTTAGTGAATTAAGAAAAGACTATGAAAAAAGAAATGGTGCTTTAGAAATTACTGAACATGGCGATAAATGGAAATTGAACATAAGAAAAGATTATTTGTATTTAACTGAGAAATTATTAAGTGATACAGAATTAGACAGACCAACGCAAGAGACTTTGGCAGTTATAGCTTATAAGAATCCCGCACTTCAGAGCGAAATAATAAGAATTAGGGGCAATACTGCTTATGATCATATTAAACTTCTTAAGGAACTTGATTTTGTAACAGCAGAACAATCTGGAAGAACATTTATTTTGAAATTAACTAATAAATTTTATGATTATTTTGATGTTGTTGAGAATCAATTAAAGAGTAAGATGCATGTTGCTATTAATAAAGAGGCAGACACAAGATCAGAAGGGGAAAATAATGGGGCAGAAAATAAAGCCTGAATATATAATTTTATTTTTCATATTTTTATTTGTTCTAGCTTTTAGACTTTATTTTGCTTATCAGACAGATCATTTTAATACAGATGAGGCTTATTTTCATCTTAGACACATAAATTCAGTAGTTGATAGCAAAGAATTATTATTCTACGATCAGTTAAGTTATGGTGGAAGATATGTTTTGTATCCGCCGCTATTTCATATAATGTTGGCTTTGTTAAGTTTTGGTTCCATATTTATGTTGAAGTTAATTCCAGAGATATTTATTTCATTGACTGTTTTCGTAGTTTATCTCATTGCTAAAGAAATAAGTGGTGATAGCAAGGCAGCCATGTTTTCAGCCTTATTATCTTCTTTTTATCCCATACTTTTTAGAGAAACCCTAAATAATATTTCTATTTACAGTTTTGTTATACCTTTGTTGTTGCTTATGTTGTATAGTCTTTTAAGATTAGATGATAAAAAATATCTCTGGATTTTTATTATATCTTCATTTTTGCTGCCTTTAATGCATCCGTCAGCATTTATTTTTGTAGCAGCTGTTTTTGTTTACTTCCTTTTATTAGCTGGCGGAGCTTTGATACCAACAAAACTAAAAAAAGAAGCCATTGTATTTTCTGTTTTTCTTATTATATTATTAGAATTTATTATTTATAAAAGGGCATTTTTGGAGTACGGCGCTAACATCATATGGCAGAATATTCCTTCAAATATTCTAAGTGATAGTTTTAGACAGTTGTCTGTATTAGATTTATTGATTGGTGTTGGTTTGCTGCCTTTAATTTTAGGTAGCATTGGTATTTACATAGCCATAATGAGAGAGAAGAAAAAAGCAGCATATATGTTTGCAGCACTTGGTTTATGTGTTTTAGCCTTGCTCGTTTTAAGATTTTTAACAATGTCTGTTGGATTAATGTATCTTGGTCTGGTTTTGAGTATCTTCTCTGCGCCTTCCTTTAGTGCAATTTATAGTTATTTATCAAACATTAAATTTAATTATGCTAAGCACATATTTGTATTTTTATTATTGGTTTTGTTTTTATTTTCTTCAGTTTCACCTTCTTTTTTAGCTGCAGAAGACAGTGATAATTTTGCGAGGGCGAAAATAAAAGAGATAAAGTGGTTAAGTGAAAATACTCCTGCTGATTCTATTGTTTTGGGAAATATAGAAGAGGGCAACTTAATTGCAGCTATTGGAAATAGGACTAACGTATTGGATACTGATTTTTTACTTGCGTCAGATCCGGTTGGTAGAAGCAGAGATGTAGATGTTTTGTACACTACAGTTAGTGAAGCTATTGCAATGAACCTAATTAAAAAATATAATATAAGTGTTATTTATGTCTCAGATGATACAATTGATAATTATAACATAACTGGCTTGAGATATGCTAATGGAAGCAGTTGTTTTGAATCTTTAAGGAGGGGGACTTACTATGTTGTTAAGTGCTAAAAAATATTTTTGGTTGTTTTTAGTTTTGTGTATAATTCTATTGGCTTTGCCTATTTTTATTAGGATGCAAGTTAGTGATGGTTTGTTTATTGATTCTGATAGCTATAGAAGTTTAAGATTGAGTGAAGACATAAGAGATAATGGAATAAGTTCTTATGATAAATTGAGTTATGGGGGTAAACCTGTTGTGGAGGAAAAAGGATGGTATTTGTTATTAAGTATTAGTCCTGAATTCATGGCAAGATTTTTACCATTTTTATTTGGTGTTTTGTCTTTTATTATATTTTATTATTTAATATCTGAGATAATGCCTGACTTAAAAGGGCTTTCTTCTTTGCTACTTCTTGTGTCGCCTTCTTTCTTGTATTTTTTTTCTGCAGCTACTAAATATACTGCGGCCGCATTTTTTATCTTGCTTGGATTTTATTTATTTTTGAAGAACAGAAAAAACTTAAGTTATGCATCTTTTTTAATTAGTGGATTTTTTTCTATAATTGGCTTGTTTTTTGTTTTATTAGTATTTCTTTATAGATATATTAGAAAGAAAGAATCTAGCAGTTTCTATATTATGTTCTGTGGTTTTATTATTATATTTTTATTACAATTTTATAATATATTTATCCTTGGTTTGCCAGAAGTTTTATTTGGATTTGAGAGGATTACACTTGGTGGTTTCTTATCGTTTATAATATTTGGTTTTGGCGGCAAATATGGCCTCGGATTCTTTACTTTAGTGTTATCTTTAATGGGTATTTATCATTATTACAAAGAGAGATATAGATTTTTGTTTTCTTATTTTGTCATATTTTTATTCTTTATTATTAGTTTTTTCATTCCATTTTTGTTATCTTATGCTTCTTTTCTACTTGCATTTTTTGCTGCAGTTGGTCTTATTCCTTTTATATATGGTGGCTGGAAGTCAAAATTGTTTAGATTTTTAACTTTACTTGTTATATTCTGCGGATTATTGTTTTCTTTATTGGTGTTTTATGATAGGGTAGATAATTTTGAGCCGAACCCAGAATTCTTTGGAGCAATTTCTTTTTTGAAAGAACAACCAACAGATTATGTTGTTTTATCTGATTATAGAAATGGGCCCTATATAACTTATGCAGATAAGAAAAGTTTTGTTGATACAGATTATTTGTATGCATTTGATGTTATTGAAAAGAATAATGATATGCAGATTTTATTTAATGCTACCAATATAGATGATGCATTATCTATTATGAATAAATATGATGTAAAGTATGTTATTGTTGATAATAGAATGAAGAAAGAAATATTTAACAACAGAAATGAAAGACTTTTATTTTTATTAGAGTACAGCCCCAATATCTTTGTTAAGGCATATAGTAATGATGATGTAGATGTTTGGTATGTTAGATCTGCATCATAGAAAACTATAAAAGTTTTTTAGTTTAATGGTAATTATGATAACAACTATAGCAGTAATAATATGGGTAATTTATTTTGCGTTTCTCTACTTTATAATCTTCTGGTTGCTAACTTTTGCTGAGACTAAAATAGATGATAAAAGAAAACCAATGAATAAGTTTCCTTTTGTTACTATTGCTATACCTGCTTATAATGAGGAGAAGAATATTGCTAAAACTGTAGCTTCTGCTGTTAATTTAGATTATCCTAGAGATAAACTTGAGATAATTGTTGTAAATGATGGCAGCAGAGATAGAACTGCTGAGATTGTTAGAGAACAAATTAAAAAGTTTGATGATACAAAGATAATTTTGTTTAATCAAGAGAATGGCGGAAAGGGCAAGGCACTTAATGTCGCTTTAAAAAAATCTAAAGGTGAATATTTTGTAAGTTTAGATGCAGATTCTTATGTTATGAGTAATGCTCTTAAAGTCTTGTTGCCTAATTTTGATAGTAAAAATGTCGCTGCTGTTTTGCCTTTGCTTAAAATTAAACAGCCTAAGAACTTATTAGAAAAAATACAATGGGCTGAATACATGGTTAATTTGTTTTACAAAAGATTGATGTCAATATTGGATTGTGTGCAAGTTACTCCTGGTCCGTTTAGTGTTTATAAGAAAAATATTTTATTAAAGATTGGTGGCTATGATGAAAAAAATTTAACTGAAGATATGGAAGTGACAATGAGATTACAAAAAAATCATTACAAAATAAAGCAGATGACAACTACTGAAGTTTATACAAGGCCGCCATCAACAGTAAAAGCATTTTTCAAACAAAGAAATAGGTGGTACAAGGGAACCTTGATAAATGCTTATAGGTATAAAGATATGGCGTTCAACAAAGAATACGGTGATTTTGGTATAATACAGATGCCAAGACTTTTGGCTGAGGGATTTTTAGCTGTAAGTGCCTTTTTTATTGTTGGTTATGTGACAGTGGTAAGGCCCTTATGGTTTAGGTTTCATAATTATTCTTTGGTTAATTTTGATATTTTGCCTTTGTTTAGTAAGTGGTTTAGTAATTTTAGTTTACTTGATTTAGATTATACAAATTTATTTTTTACCTTTTCAATGACAATAATAGTTTTGATATTGCTTTATTTTGCGCATAAACATACTAATGAGAAATTTTCTTTTAATTCTATAATAGGAATACCTCTTTATATAATATTTTATTCTATACTTGCATCGTTAGCTTTATTAAGTGTATTTGTTGATCTTGCAAGAGGAAGGAGACACATTAAACAATGGTTGGGAGAGAAATAAAGGGAAGATATCTGGTTGCGTTTTTATTAACTGCATGTATCTTTGTACTAGGAATATTCTTTGGTATAATAATGTCTGATGTAAAGACAAGCAAGATATATGATTACGAGAGAGAATTGATGACTAATTTTTTAGTTCAAGATGTGCAGAGCGATTTGCTTGTAAGTGATCCTTGTAAGTTTGCTGATAGCGGTTTAGTGTCACAAGAATTGTTTAAGGTTGGAGATAGATTAGATGCTTTAGAAAGGGAAAATGGAAAAGGTGATGAGCAAGTTATAAGTTTGAAGAGATATTATACTGCTTTGCAGGTTAAGGATTATTTATTTTTTAAAAAAGTAAACGAAGAGTGTGATGGTAATTTTATATTGAATTTGTTTTTTTATTCTAATGATCCAAAAGTGTGTGAGAAGTGTCAAGATCAAGGTTTTGTTTTAAGTTATGTAAGAACCAATAATGAGAATCTAAGAACTTATTCATTTGATGTTGATTTAGATATGCCTCTTGTGCAATACTTAGTTGGTTATTATAATGTTACAGAAGTTCCTACTGTTATTTTTAATGACCAGGTTTATTATGGTTTTATGAGCAGAGAAAGAGCAGAAGATATAATAGAGAATGTAATATGAGTGCATGTGAATTATGCGGGAAAGAGGAGAATTTATTGAGTGCTTTTGTTGAGGGTGTTATATTTAGGGTTTGTTCTAATTGTAGTAGATATGGCAAGGTTATTGAGGAAAAAAGATTTGTTAAGATTGAGAAAAGAGAAATAAGAAGAGAGGAAGTTGTTGAAGTTATTTTAGGTGGTTTTAATCTTGTTGTTAAAAATGCAAGAGAGAAAAAAAGATTAAGCCAAGAAGAGTTAGCTACTAAACTGAATGAAAAAGAATCTTTAATTTCTAAGATTGAGCAGGGAAGCTTGAAGCCGAGCATTGATTTAGCTAAAAAGCTTGAAAGATTTTTAGGCGTAAAATTAATTACTCAAGAAAAAATAGAAGAAGCCCCAACTAAAGTTAAAACAGCTGCATTAACTATAGGAGATTTTATTAAGAAAAGTTCTTAATTGTTTTTGTTATGTTATTTTTATGAATAAGAAGAAACTCGCAATAGAATTAAGTAAACTCGCTAAACTTAATAAGCTGAATGTGAATTTGGAGCAGTATCAAACAGAGAGTGAGTTTGCTGCTGATCTTTTATGGTTGGCTTATCAGGAAGGAGATGTGAAAGGCAAGGTTGTTGCTGATTTTGGCTGTGGAAATGGGATTTTAGGCATTGGTGCTTTATTGCTTGGTGCTAAACTTGTTTACTTTTTAGATTCAGATGAAGATGCTTTGGATATTTGTAAGAGTAATATTAATAATCTTGGTTTTAAGAATTTTGAAATAATTAATTCTGATATTTCTAATTTTAATATTAAAGTTGATACTGTTGTTATGAATCCTCCTTTTGGTGTACAAAAAAGGAAGGCTGATAAAATATTTTTAGAGGTTGCTATGAAATATTCTGATAATGTTTATTCTATACATAAGATTGAAAGCAAGAATTTTATTAATATTTTAGCCAAAGAGAATAATTTTGGTGTTTTAAATGTTATAGAAAGGGAGTTTCTTCTTAAGAAAAGTTATAAGTTTCATTCTAGAAAGAATTATAGTTTTAAGGTGGGGATTTGGATATTGAAGAGAAATGTTTAAATAGGATATATTTCTTTATTTGAGTATGGATAAAAGAGGTATTTTTGTAGTTCTAGTTTTATTATTGAGTTTGATTTCTGTAGGATATATTTTTGGTTTTGCAGAAGAACCAACTTTAATTGGTCCTTGTCCTGGTGGTTGTGGTTGTTATTATGAAGGCGGCCTTGATATTAGTGTTTGTAATGCTTTACTTAGGGATGGCTCCTGTTCTGAAAGAGATATTACTTTCTGCGCAGATGAATATACTTGTGTAGCTAATGCTTCTGGTGCTGGATTTTGTTCTAGAAATGTAAGCGATGGGGATCTTTGTACAATAAATGAGGATTGCATCCCAGGCCATAATTGTTATAACCCTCCGGGGGGTGGCCTTAGTAAGTGTAGAAGTAATAGTTATTGGATAGGCGACTGTGAACCCTCAGGTCTTGGTTCTAATTGCTTTGAAAATTACACTGGTTGTAATCTTGTTGGTGTTCCTGTTCTAAGTAGAACTTGTGGTACTAATTACTATTGCAACCAAACTGATGATTTGAATGCAGCTTGCGTGGATAAAAAGCTCAATGGGCAGCTATGTGGTGGGGACTATGAGTGCAGATCAGGAAATTGTGATGATGGTGTTTGTAATGTTGGTTGGCTTGGTTTTGGATATTGTCCTGCTAGACCAGATGGTTCTATATGCGGGTGTGATCCTAGACCAGGCTTTAATGCTTGTCAGTCTGTGGTTGGTGGTGCTTGTACTTCTCGACGCGGTATTGAACCTTCGAATTGTGCTGAAGGAATGAAGTGTGTGAATGATGCAAGTGGAAGAAGGGGAGCTTGTGTAAGATATAATGCTTCTGGTCTTCCTGATGGAGCTTCATGTACTAGAGATAATGACTGTATGTATTATCATTGTTATACAACTGGAGGAATTAATAAATGTGCAAGTATAAATTCTTGGATAGGTAGTTGTGATAATGGTGGAGATGGAACCCCTAGATGTTTAGGTGATCATTTTACATGTTTGACTAGTAAAGCAGATACAGCAAGATGTAGCAGAGGATTTTATTGTGGGACTATTGGACGTACTCCTGGTTGTGTTGGTCAGTTTGGTGCAGAAGAGTCTTGTCTTTTTGATTATGAATGTTTATCTGGAGACTGCGTCGATGGTGGGTGTACTGCTCCTTTAGGTGAAGAAGAAATTCCGCCCCATAGTGGTCTTTGTGGAAATGTTGCGGATCATTGGGGATGTGCTGGTGCTAATAATAGTTTATGCGTTAAGTTTGGCGGCGTAGGTGAGCCAGATATAACTGAGGCATTTAATTGTGAAGCAGCTGGCAATTTTTGTGATATAATAAGTGGTGTTGTTTCTTGTGTTCCAAAAAGAGGTGTTGGTGAAGTTTGTGCAGAAGATTATGAATGTAGATCTGGTGCTTGTGATGGAGCTAGATGTGTTGATGCAGCTGTAGCAACATCTGAACATTGTGGTTCACTTGCAATGGGTTGGGGATGTTCAGGTGATAAAAGAAGTTGTATTTTGTTTGGTGCTGCTCCGCCCAGAAATGTAACTTGCGCTGGAGGAAATTATTGTCGTGAGGATGTTGTAAGTAATAGTGTTGATTGTGTCCCTAAACTTGGAGTTGGTGCTGACTGCGCTGCGCCAATTGAATGTGCTTCTGGTAATTGTACTAGAAGCAAATGTGTTAGTGGTGTTGTTGAGACTGAAGAAAGAGAGGGTGATAGCTGCAGTGATTTAGGTGGAATAGTTTGTTCTGCTCGTAGTAATTGTATTGGTGCAAGAAGCGAAAGAGCAAGAGAATTAAATTGCTGTCTTCCAAGTGGAGGAGAACGTGCTGGTTGCAGAACTGCTCCCATACTTTTTGGTGATCCTGGAAGCATGGCTGTTGTTTTTAATAAGGAATGTGTAAGTCCAGGAATGTCAGAGACTACTGTTGTTTATGCAGATAATAGAATTGTTCCTGTTAGTGAGCTAGCAAGTCTTGGTGTGAGTTCTAATCCTTATACAGAACAAGATTATGGCTGTGGTGGATTAGATGTACCATCTGAGGGAAGAGATACACCAGGATATGGTTTTATGGCTTTGGCAATAAGCTTTATTTTATTAACAATATTTTATTTTTCAAGAAATAGAAAGGTTTTAAAATATTAGTTAAATCCTAATTTTATGGAAGTACATATAATTAAAGAAGATAAAGACATAATTGAAGTAAATATTGTTGGTGAAGGGCACACCCTATGTAATATTTTAAGAGATGAATTGTGGAGCTTAGATGATACTTCTTTTGTGAGTTATAATTTAAAACATCCATTAGTTAGCACGCCTATTCTTGCCTTAAAGGTTAAGAAGGGAAAACCTAGAAAGGTATTGATTGATGCTGTTGAATCATTAAAAAATAAGACAAAAGAACTTAGGTCTTTGCTAGCTAAACTTAGTTAGATTTATATAATTCTAATTTTTAATATTACTATGGATAAAAAGGGGAATAGTCT
>CAYJQZ010000027.1:0-1042 GCA_964372555.1 Candidatus Woesearchaeota archaeon
AGAGATAGCAGTAATTCCGCACGTTTTTCATGTATAAAATCACCTAGGACGCACGTTGTTTTTTCTGCTATTAAATTTGATACAATTCCTGGATACGAAATTGAAGAGCATGATTATCGTGAAGTTCAAATTTGGGATAATGTAAGGATGTATGCTACTAGGTATTTTGCAAGAGAGAGGAAATCTGCTTAACCATATTCTCTAGTATATAAATACGCGACACGACAAAGAGATGCGCGCACAAGGCTTTTTAAGCTACTCTTTATATTTTTATTATGATTACTGTTAAAGAAAAGCCAGATAAATCTGAAGATATAAAGGAATTATTGCATCCTTATGTTAGAGAGTGGTTTTTTAAGAAATTTAAGGATTTTTCTTTACCACAACTTTATGCGGTTATGGAAGTACATTCTAGAAATAATGTTTTAGTTTCAGCTCCCACTGGATCTGGTAAAACTTTAACTGCCCTATTAGCTATATTAAATGAATTAGTTGATTCTAGTGAGAAAGGAATCTTAGAAGACAAGGTTTATGCCATCTATATTTCTCCTCTTAAGGCTTTAAATAATGATATCGGAAAAAATTTATTAGAACCATTAAAAGAAATAGAAGAGATAGCTGGAAAAAAACTAGGAATTAGAGTTGGAGTTAGAACTGGAGATACAACTTTGGCTGAAAGAGCAAAAATGCTTATTAAAATTCCTCACATATTAATTACAACTCCAGAGTCTGCAGCTTTAATATTAAATTCAACTAGATTTAGAGAAAATATAAAAAAATTAGATTGGATTATTATAGATGAGATTCATTCTTTGGCTGAAAATAAAAGGGGAGTTCATTTAAATATTTCTTTAGAAAGATTACAACATTTGAGTCCTGGAATGTGCAGGATTGGATTAAGTGCAACAGTTCATCCTTTAGATGAAATTGCAAAATGGTTAGTTGGTGTGGATAGAAAGTGTAAAATTGTTGATGCGAGATTTGACAAAAATTTGGATATAAAAGTTATAAGTCCTGTTGAAGATTTAGTTACAGCAACTTA
>CAYJQZ010000027.1:1052-9202 GCA_964372555.1 Candidatus Woesearchaeota archaeon
AAGGGATCCTTCTGGTTTATTATTCCAATTTGCTACACAGGTTATAATAGACAATAATCAGCCAAGATTAAACAGGCAGGAAATACTAGACATACCAACAGTTGAAAGCCCAATATGCCAGTATCCTCAAAAAGATTTAACTGTAGTTACAGCAACTTATGATACTATAAGCACTGAAACCTATAATTTAGTTGATAAATTAATTCATGAACATAGAACAACTTTAATATTTACAAATACAAGAAGCGGAACTGAAAGAGTTGTACATCATTTAAAGACTAGATTTCCTAAGAAATATGTTGAGATTACAGAAGATGATCCTACAGGTTTTAGAAGTTTAATTGGAGCTCATCATGGGAGCTTAAGCAAACAGCACAGATTTGCAATGGAAGATGCTTTAAGGCAAGGAAAATTAAAAGCAATTGTTTCTAGTACTTCTTTAGAACTTGGAATTGACATAGGATATATTGATCTAGTAATTTGTTTAGGAAGTCCTAAAAGTATTGCAAGATTATTACAGCGATGTTTGCCTTATGATTCTAGAATCCTTCTTGCAGATGGCACCTATATGAGAATAGGAGATATAGTTGAAAATAAATTAAATGTTAAAGTTTTATCTTATGATAGAAATAAAGGATTTATAAAAAATAGAATTACTAAGTATCATAAAAGCAAAAGTAATAAGACTCTTAAATTAAATTTACATTCTGGGCTATATTTAGAGTGTACTGAAGAACACCCAATACTTACTAGGAATGGCTGGAAGATAGCTAATGAATTAATGCAGGGAGAAGAAATAGCAGAAATATTTAATATTAATTTAGATAATACACCCTATATTCATGAGATGATAGACAGGAGAAAATTTTATGTAGAAAATAGACATGACTTTTTAAGGGAAGTCGTTGATAATTATGTAAAAAAGCTTAAGATAAAGTATGGGGAATTAGCTAAAAAGATTAATGTTCCTCAAAATCAACTTCAGAATTATATGAGAAAAAAAGGCAGGAGGAAGAGTATAAGGTTGGATATATTCTTAAATATTATGCGTATTTGTGGTGTTAATGAAAGTAAATATTTAAATTACTTAACTGAGCTCAAGAGTCAAGGACATCATAGAATGGCCACGCCATTAAAACCTACACGAGAGATTATGTGGCTCGCAGGAATGATTGCTTCTGATGGTTCTATAACCAAACATAAGAAAAAGGATTATTTTAAGATAAAAGTAGGTAACAAAGATATAGAACTAGTAAAAGAGTGCCAAAAGATATTTGTAAAATTTGGTTTTAAGTCTAAAATACTTAAAAGAAAGGGAGAGGAGTTCTATTATTTGGACTGTGGTTCAAAATTATTAGTATATATCATGCTAGCCTTAGGTATAAAAGTTGGAAAGGCTAAAAGTTCTTCTATAGAAGTTTCTTATATGTTAATTTCTATGCCTAAAGAATTAATTATTCCTTATATAGAGGGAGTATTTGAAGGTGATGGGAATAAAGATAAAAATATAAGAATATTTTCAGCAAGCAAGAACTTTGCTACGGGTTTGCATAACTTATTGAATAGGTGCGGTATTCATAATTATTTTACCGAAGAAGAGGCTAAGGTTTCTAAAAAGGTTCCTAAAATAAATTTGGAAAAAAGCTACTGGCTTTATGTTGGTAGAAATAATTACGTAAAAGAATTTTTGAGATTTTGTACTTTTAGGGGCAAAAAAGCCAGATACTTAAGAGATAAGAAATATCATCATGCATTAAGAGATAAGGATATTGATAAAAATATTCAATGGACTAAAATTTTATCTATTGAGGAATTAAATAAAGAGCAATTTGTTTACAATATTACTTTAGAAAAGGAACCAAATGATTATTTTGTTGAGAGCATATTAACACATAATTGTGGTAGATCAGGCCATCAGCTTCATTCAACTGTAAAAGGAAGAGTTATTCCAATGGATAGGGATGATTTAGTTGAATGTTCTGTTATGGTTAAAAATGCAATTGAAAGAAAAATAGATAGAATCCATATTCCAACAAATTGTTTAGATGTTTTAGCTCAACAGATAGATGGTGTTGCTTTAGAAAAAGTTTGGGATATAAATGAATTATTTAATTTAGTTAAGAAAAGTTACTGCTATAAAGATTTAGAAAGAAAAGATTTTTATGAAGTTTTAGATTATTTAGCTGGAGAGTTTGCTTCTTTAGAAGATAGATATGTTTATGCTAAAATTTGGAAGAAAGATGGAAAAATTGGAAAGAGAGGAAGATTGGGGAGAGTAATTTACATGACTAACATTGGAACTATTCCAGATGAGACTTTTGTTATTGTTAAAGAAGGAGAAAATATCATTGGTCATATAGATGAAAATTTCTTGGAGAGATTAAAACAAGGGGATATATTTGTTTTAGGTGGAAATACTTATGAATTTAGGTTTGCTAGGGGTATGGTTGCACAAGTTAAAGCTGCTGAAGGAAAAAGACCCACAATTCCAAGTTGGTTTAGTGAAATGTTACCATTAAGCTTTGATTTGGCTTTAGAAATTCAAAGATTTAGATTTCTAATGGAAGATAAATTCAATAACAATAAAAATAAAAAAGCTATATTGGATTTTATTCATGAATATTTATATTTAGATGAAAATGCTGCAAATGCAATTTATAGTTATTTTTATGAGCAGTATAAGTATTTAGAAATTCCGCATAGCAAGAAATTATTGGTTGAACATTTTATAGATGAACATAATAAATATTATATATTATTTCATAGTTTATATGGCAGAAGAGTTAATGATGTTTTATCAAGAGCTTTAGCTTTTGCTATAGGAAGAAACCAGCATAGGGATGTAGAAGTTGGAATCAGTGACAATGGTTTTTTTATTTCATGTGATAAAAGAGTAAATGCTTTGCAGGCTTTTAAATTAATAAAGAGCAATCAGCTTAGAGATATTTTAAAACTTGCTTTGGATAGAAGTGAAATATTGAAAAGAAGATTCAGACATTGTGCTGCAAGAGCTTTTATGATTTTAAGAACGTATAAAGGGCAAACTAAACGCGTTGGGAGACAACAAGTTAGTAGTATGTTATTATTAAGTGCTGTTAGAAAGATTAGCGAGGACTTCTGTATTTTGAAAGAAGCCAGAAGAGAAGTTTTGGAAGATTTAATGGATATAAACAACACTATTGAAATTATAAAATTAATAGAGCAAGATAAAATAAAGGTTGTAGAGACTGTAACTAGAATACCAAGCCCATTTTCATTTAATTTAGTTTTGGAAGGTTACTCTGATGTATTAAAGATTGAAGAGAGACATGAATTTTTACAGAGAATGCATAATCTGGTTAAAGCCAAAATTGGGATTAAGGGTTAGATTTTATTTTACACCCATTCTTTTCTTTATTTTCTTTATATGCTTTAGTTCTCTTTCTTTAATTTTATATAGTGGTTTTAATTTTTCTTTCTTTATTTTTTCTATATCCTCTTTCCTTGGAATTTCTATCTTCTTCTTGAAGAAGTTTTTATTTTCTAGGAATAGAAAAATATATCCAGTTCCTATTGACATTAATAATGTTAGTATAACTCTTATTACTGAATATTTCCAACCAAAGTATCCAACTTCTAAAAAGAATCTAAAGAAACCACCAACCAATTCACTAGTTAAATATGCTGATAGTGCTGCAAAGCTCATACCCTTTTTCATAAATCCATTTAGTATTGGTAAAGTGATATATAGTGGGCCTGGTTTGAATAGTCCCATTATTGTTCCAATAAATATTCCTCCATGATTCCTTCCCAAGAACTTGCTCACGAATTTTTTTGGCATGAACATTTCAACAGCTTTTCCAACTATGATTGCAACTACTAAGAATGGTAAAATTTTCAAAAGTTCTTTCAATGATTGAATTAATATTGTTTCTAAGCTCATATCAACACCTGAAATATTAGCGCTCCTATGAATATTAGCACAAAGCTAACAAAGAATCTCATAATCCAAAATCTAAATGAAAAATATTTTATTTCTAAATAATCTTCA
This sequence comes from Candidatus Woesearchaeota archaeon, assembly GCA_964372555.1. GTDB lineage: Archaea > Nanobdellota > Nanobdellia > SCGC-AAA011-G17 > GW2011-AR18 > CAYJQZ01. Next base: position 5,083 of record CAYJQZ010000027.1, read on the forward strand.
AACACATTTCCAATAAATACTTCTCCAGCTATGAATGCAAATACTGCACCGATATGTGCTCCGCTGCTGTAAAGAAATGCTGCAAATGGATAAGAGGTATATTTTGGGAATGGAAGAAGAATTCCTGCGGCTGTAGCAACTAATATTGCAATTATTAAGTTTTTACCTAGTATAGATTGAATTACTATGTCAGGTATATATGCTTCTGCTACTACACTGATTACTATCGCTATGAAAAATACAGGTAAAAGAATTATTAAATCTTTTAAACTGCTCCTTAATACTTTTTTTATGTTCTCTTTTTTAATTGCATTCTTTGCTGCTTTTTTAATTGTATTAAACACATTCCACACGCAAGTTTATCTCTATAAAAACTTTTTGAAAAGAAAATTATATATAGTTGTTTCTTTTTTAATATTATATTGAGAGCTGGCTTAGTTGGTGTTTTAATTGGAGCTTTGACTTTAACTTCTGCAGGGAGTTGTATCCATAATCCTAATTTAGCTGAATTGCCAACTGATAGGGTTGTTGCTAGATGTAACATTGATTATAGAAGGGGTTATAATATTGCTGCTTTGGAAAGTTGTAGCGAAGCTGTAAGAAGAGGTTATGAATGGGGGCATGCTATTTTAGGTTATACTTATTTAGAAATGGCTTTATGGAAGATTTTGGCTACTGAAGATTCTTTAAGAAATTTTGGTTTCTTTTGTGATGTTGATGATTTATTGGGGGATGCTGAAGCTGGATTTTTAAATTATTTGAGATTAAATGATGCAGAACCAGTTAGACATTCTTTAGATTTTGTTAGAGAATTGAAAAATTTAAATGGTAATGAAAGAACTATTTGGCGCAGAAGAATTTTTAGGCCATTGTGACTATTGCTAGGTGAAGATAAAACTATTTAATTAAATAATAGAGATTTTTATTATGCCATTTCAATATATAAAAGAAGGAAATAACTATAAATACCTTGTTGATGGAAAGTGGCAGGTTTCTAGTTCTGGGAAAACTGTTTCTATTTATGCTCCTAGTGGTGGCAGTTTAGTCGGTAATATTCAGGCTGTTAATCAAAAAGAAATTGATCATGTTTTTTCTAGTGCAAAAAAAGCACAGATTTCTTGGAATGAACTTCCTGTCAGCAAGAGGGCAGAAGTTTTAAACAAAGCTGCAGATTTAATCTTAAAAAACAAGGACGAAATTGCTAATGTTTTGATGAAGGAGGTTGCGAAACCCAAATCTTTAGCATTGAACGAAGTTGATAGAACTGCTGATTTGATTAAGGCAACTTCTGAAGAAGGTTTGATAATAGCTGGAGAAGTTTTAGATGGAGATAAATTCTATAAACATGGAAAGGGTAAAACTGCTTATGTTTCACGTGTTCCTCATGGTCTTGTTTTGGCAATAAGTCCTTTCAACTATCCTATTAATTTAAGTTGCAGTAAAGTTGCACCAGCTTTGATTTCTGGAAATGCTGTTGTATTAAAACCGAGTACTCAGGGAGCAATTACTGTTTTGTATGTTGCAGAATTATTTTTAGAGGCTGGATTGTTGCCAGGAGTTTTAAGTGTAGTAACTGGGAATAGTTCTGAGATTGGTGATTATTTAGTCAAACATAAAGATGCAGATATGATTGCGTTTACTGGAAGTACTTCAGTTGGGAAGAGGATTGCTAATTTGGTTGGAATGAAACCAATGTTGATGGAACTTGGTGGAAAAGATGCTGCGATAATTTTGGATGATGCAGATTTGGATTTAGCTGTTAAAGAATGTGTTAATGGTTGTTTTTCTTATTCAGGTCAGAGATGTACTGCAATAAAAAGAATAATTGTTGTAAATTCCGTTGCAGATAAGTTTGTAGATAGATTTGTTAAGGCTGTTGACAAATTGAAAACTGGTAAACCAGAAGAAGATGCTTTTATTTGTCCTTTGATAAGCAAGAGTGCAGCTGATTATATACAAGAATTAGTAGACGATGCAAATAAAAATGGGGCTAAAAAATTAATGTGCAAGTTTAGAGATGGCAATTTCTGGGGACCAACAATTTTTGATCATGTTACAAATAAATGCAGATTATACTATGAAGAACAGTTTGGTCCGGTTGCTGTGATAATCAGAGTTAAAGATGAAAATGAAGCAGTGAAGGTTTCAAATGATTCAAATTATGGATTGGAAAGTTGTATTTTTACAAATGATGTAAATAAAGCCTTTAGTGTTTCTTCTAAATTAAATGTTGGAACTGTACAAATAAATGGAAAAAGTGATCGTGGACCAGATAATTTTCCATTTAGCTGTATAAAAGACAGCGGTTTAGGAACACAGGGAGTTAAATATAGTATAGAGGCAATGACTAGAATAAAAAGCACTGTTTTGAATTTACGTTAAGTTTACCAGAAGTTTAATACCCCTCTTTCTAATTTATTTCCTTCCATTGCTATTCTTAATTTATTTTCTATGCTAGCTTTTTCTTCTCCTTCTAATGTTCTAACTTTATAAGTTTTTACTCCTTCTCTGCTTGTTGTACCCTGTTCTAGTATTACACCAGGTATAACATAATATAATCTATTACTTTCAGTTTGTCCTGATAGCAATAGCATCTTATTTTCACCATAACCTATAATTCTTACTTTATGTTTTGATTCTCCTTTTGGTAATTGATAGTAAATTGTTTCTCTCATAAATTTAGCAACCAAAATAACTACTATTTTAATATTTGTGTGTAGAATTCTTTAGATAAGATTTATATATTAGCAATCCCATAAATATATTATGGGTAAATATACTAAGTTAGCTTTAACTGTTAATCTTGTTTTGTTTGTATTAATGTTTTTGTTACATCTTTATAGAGTAATATTTGGTTTCTATGCTCAAATAGGTAACTGGATTATACCAATCTGGCTCAATGTTGTTGCTTTAGTTGTTCTATTGGTTGTTATTTATCTGAACTATAAGGCACTATAGTAGAAAGTTTTATTAAAGATGTTATATTCTAATTATTATGAAAAGTAAAACACAAACTCAGGAATTAATAAGTAAAGATATGTTGATAGGAGAAGTCATTAGTAAGCACCCTGAAACCGCCAGTGTTATGAAAAGCTATGGATTGCATTGTGTAGGATGTTCTGCTAATCCATTTGATACTATAGAAAGTGGTTGTTTAATACATGGAATGAGCGAAGAGACTGTAGATAAATTGGTTGTTGATATAAATAAAACAATAGAAAAAAAGAATGATGTGTCTAGAAAAGTTATTTCTGTTACTAAAAATGCAGCTGATAAGTTTGTAGAATTTATGAAAGATGAAGGAAAAGAGAATTGTGGTGTAAAAATTAGTGTTCATGGCGGTGGATCTGATGGTTTACAATATACATTGGATTTTGCTGATAAATCTACAAGTACAGAAGAAGTTGTTGAAGATCAAGGAATGAAATTTTTCATTGAAAAAGATTTTGTTAATTTGATTAAGGGAACTCAAATAGATTTTATAACTAATGAAAAAGGATCTGGATTTAAGATAGACAATCCAAATAATGTTTCTGGCGGCTGCGGCTGTTCTGAGTAAGGCTTAAATATAAATTAACTTTATTTTTCTTATGGATTTACCTTGGGGAGATATAAAAACAATACAGTTTATAACTAATGTTGGACTAATTACTAGTAACGGTCCTCATGGTGATAATATTATGGCTTCTGAATGGACACATCATGTTTCTTATAGTCCTGGTTTGATTGCTGTTTGTGTTGGTCATGGAAAGGCTACAGCTGAAAATATAGCTAAGACTAAAGTATTTGGTATAAGTATGGCTGCTGAAGACCAGAATGTTATTGCTAGTGTTGCTGGGGGAAGCAGTGGAAAAGATACAGATAAAATTAGTGCTTTGAAAGAATTAGGATTTAAATTTTACAATGCTAAAAACATTAAAACTTTAATGGTTGAAGGTGCTGTTTTAAACATTGAATGTAAATTAGTTAATGAAATTAAATTGGGCGATCATACAATGTTTGTTGGTGAAATTTTAGACGTTACTCATAATCCTAGTAAGAAACCTTTAGCTTATCATCAACTAAAGTATTGTAAGATCAGCGAAAATATACAGAAACCAGAACAAAAAGAGTTAGATAG
>CAYJQZ010000028.1:0-9117 GCA_964372555.1 Candidatus Woesearchaeota archaeon
TAAATAGTTAGCGTTGCTTTAAATAAAAATGAATAGAACTATATTTCTAAGAAGAAATGTAAATGTTTTTTATATTAATAGTTTCTTGCTTAGGGCTTTATTTTTCTTGCCAATTTTAGCTTTGTTTTTTCAGGATATTTTAAAATCTTTGTTCTTAGTTGGAATAATAATCGCAGCAAGGAGGTTTTCTTCCGTTATATTTGAAATTCCTACAGGAGTTTTAGCAGACAAATATGGAAGAAAAAGAATTTTAGTTATAGGATACGCCACTTTGTTATTTGGTTTCTTGTTTGTTGCTCTGGGGAATTATTTTTATACTTTCATAATTGGCGCAGTTATATGGGGCTTAGGCGAAGCTTTTATAAGTGGTGTTGAAGAGAGCATAGTCTATGATAGTTTGAAAGAGATAAAAGAAGAAACTCGTTTCAAAAAAGTTATGTCCCGTGTGGGAATTATAGAAAATCTTGGCCCTGCATTCGGTATGATGCTGGGTGGTTTTCTAGCCTCTTATTCTTTTAGACTTGCAATGGTGAGTACTATTCCCATTATCTTATTTAGTCTAATAACTTCATTATATTATATTGAACCATATTATCGTAAAAGTAAAAAATCAATGGCTTATCATACAAAAGAATCTTTTTCTTTTATTTTAAATAATAAACAGTTGCTTATTTTATTATCCTTTTCTTTAATTGTTTTTGGTGCTGGTGGTGCGGTACATAGTATGAAAGAAGTTTTTTATAGCTTTGTTGGTATTCCTATTTATCTTTTAGGAATAATTGGCAGTGCAGCATTTTTTATTAGAGCAATTGGTAGTTTGGCTTCTCCTTACATAAGTGATAAGTTAGGCGATAAAAAGACATTAGTTATTATGGAATCAATAAATTTTGTCATGTTCTTTTTAGCCACAGTTATTTTGGGTTGGATTAGTGTGGTGTTAATGGTAACTAAAGACATATTTAGGGGTGTCAATAACCCAGTAATAAGACATTTAATGAACAAAGAGATAAACCCTACATATAGGACAACAATACTTTCCATAGAGAATTTTTTAGTAAGTTTGGGAAGTGTTATATTTACTCTCATACTAGGTTACATAGCAAATTTGTCGAACATAACAATTGCATTTAGGATATTTTCTTTCTTTTCACTATTTGGTGTTGTACTCTGGCTTTTATTAAGGGGCGATAAATAATAATTTTACATAAACTTTATAAAGCGGTTAATTATTAATTTTTTATGGTATTAGGTTTAGCTTTGTGGATATTAATAGTTGTTGCAGCTGTTGTTGTTTTATGGCTTATATTAACTTTTAACTCTTTTATAAGCTTAAAAAATAGAGTTGATAATGCATGGTCTCAGATTGATGTTCAATTGAAAAGGAGATTTGATTTAATACCTAATTTAATTGAAGCTGTTAAAGGTTATATGAAACATGAAAAAGGAACATTAAAAGAGATAACTGATGCTAGAACTTCTTTTTTAAATGCTAAGGGACCTGCTCAAATGGCTAAAGCTGAAAATCAATTAGCTGGCGCATTGAAGTCTATATTTGCTGTTGCTGAGAATTATCCTAAATTGGAAGCAAGCCAGAATTTTATGCAATTACAAGAAGAGTTAAGCGGGACTGAAAGCAAGATAGCTTATGCAAGACAATTTTATAATGATAGCGTACAAGACTGGAATGTTAAATTACAGAGTTTTCCAAGCAACCTAATAGCTGCAATATTTAGATTTGGACAGAAAGAATTCTTTAAAACTGAAGAAGCTGAAAGGAAAGCTGTTAAGGTTAAGTTTTAATATTAGTTTATATTTTCTATTGCCATGGCAGAGAAGGTAACGTTTTATGATCATATAAGCGCAAATAAAAGAAATTCTGTTTTCTTAGTTTTAATAGTAATGGGAGTTATAATATTTTTAGGATATGTAATAGGTTTATTTTTAGGAAGTGTTTTAGCAGGAGTTTTAATTGCTGTGAGTGTTGCTATATTTTTAACTTTAATTGGAGTATTCAGCGGAGATGATGTTATACTTTCAGCTGCAAAAGCACAACCTGCAGATAAGAAAAAACATGCTTATCTAATAAATACAGTAGAGGGATTAAGCATTGCTTCTGGAATTCCTATGCCTAAGGTTTACGTTATAAATGATAATACAATAAATGCTTTTGCTACTGGAAGAAGTCCTAAAAGTGCTTCAATTGCTGTAACAACAGGAGCTTTAGAGAAATTAAACAGGACAGAACTAGAAGGAGTACTTGGACATGAGATGAGCCATATAAAAAATTATGATGTAAGATTTATGATTTTAACAACAATAATGGTTGGAATAATTGTTTTGCTAAGTGATTTTTTTACTAGGTCTTTTTTCTTTAGTGGGGGAGATAGAGATAATAAAATAAGTCCTGTATTTTTAGTATTTGCTTTGGTTCTTGCTATACTTGCACCAATTGCTGGATATTTAATTAAAATGGCTGTATCTAGAAAGAGAGAATTTTTAGCTGATGCAAATGGTGCTTTATTAACTAGATATCCTGATGGATTAGCAAGTGCTTTAAAGAAAATAAAAGAAGATGGTTCTAAACCAACTGCTACTGCTAATAAGGCTGTTGCTCATTTGTACTTTAGTAATCCTTTTAAGAATGCAAATTTGCTTTCTACTCATCCTAATATTGACGAACGTATAAAAAGATTGAAGAATATGTAAACTTTTCAAAAATTCTGAAAGATTTACAAAAAATTCTAGTAAAGGCTTATGAATTTAGTTTGATTAGTATTTCTTGAGGTGGTTAATATGCTTGAAAATATATTAAGTAGAACAAAAGTAGGAATTTTAGCTGTGGGAATGGCACTAAGTGTTTACGGGTGCAAAACAATGCAGGTTGAATACCCTGTAACACAACATCCTTCAAGGCATTTAGTGTCTCAGTGTGATGACTTCAACAACAGAAATGTTTACTGTGATAGAAATTTTATTTATCCAATTGTTCAATTGCGGTTTAAATAAAAAGATATTTATATTAGTATCCCCTAACAAAATATACGATGGAAGTTATGGAAGGCAAAATAAAAAGGGGAGGAAATGAGCTATTACTTGTCTTTCCTAATGAAATGATAAAGAAATATAATTTACAAGAAGGACAAAAAATAAATTATTTTTTTAATTCTGGCAAGTGCCTTATTTTTTTATAATTCTCTTATCTTATTATATATTTCTTCAATTTCTTTTTTGGAATAACCAATTAATGGCCTTAATATAAATTTGTTATCTTCTTTTATTTTAATATCTTCAAAAGTTTCACCTGTTGCTATTATATCTTCTGTTTTTTCTTCTCTCATTCTTATGTTGAATCCATGTTCAAATTTATGCAATAAAACAAGATCTTTTGATAAAGAAATAACGCATCCTCTTTTCATCAGTAAAAATCCTGCAACTGTTGAATTCATTTCATCGTTAACTATCAAATGAACAAAACCACCAGTTTCAACTGGCAAACCACCTAAACCTTTTACTATATCTGAAGCTTTATACAAGAACCCTTTATTTGAGAGTTCTTCTATTCTTATATCTATTTCTGGATTATCTAAATTAACTTTTAAATCTGGTTTTTTAGATAAAATATAAGAACCTATATCCTCATTTAACATTTGAGAATTTTTATTTAACATTATTGATTTCCTTGCACTAACTCTAAATGTATTTTCGTTTGTTATTAAAGACAAAGCACTTTCATTTATATTATCTAATTTTGATTCTATACATTTTGTATAAAATTGAATTCCAAATACTCTGTTTAAGTTTTTTATATCTGTCTCTTTTGTAAGTAAATATCTATTTCTAAATTTTATTAAATCATTTGGAGCCAGATTTAAAGCAGACCTAATGTTCTTCATTAATCTTCTCTCAAAAGTTATTCTATTTTTACCTTTAAGGAATATCTCTCCAATAGCGATTAAGTACATAAAATGATTTTATAAGCGATAGTTATTTAAGGCTTTTTCTAGTTATTTGTTTTTATGGATTTAAGAAAGGTTGATCATATTAAAATTAGTAAAGGAATGAAGGTTTCTGAATTAGTTGAAGCTATGAACAAAAGTGGAGTAATGGGCGCTGGTAAAATTGGAGATGCTTCACAAATATTTGTTGATATGGTTAATGATAAAGAGTGCAAAATTTTTTTAGGTACTGCTGGTGCTTTAGTTCCTGGTGGAATGAGAGAAATAATAATTGACATGTTAGATGCTGGACATATTGACGTGTTTGTTTGCACTGGAGCAACTTTAACTCATGATTTAGTAGAAGCTTTAGGATTTAGCCACTACCAAGGACATCACTTGATGAATGATACAGAACTAAACAAAGAAGGTTATGATAGAATGTATGACAGTTTAATGCCAAATAATGTTTATGAAACTATAGAGAAATTCTTGGATAAAAATATAGATAAATTTACTGATAAAAGAATAAATATAAAAGAGCTCTTATGGTTAATTGGAAGCTTAGTTGAAAATAGAAGCATATTTAAAACTTGTTTTGATAAAAAAATACCAATATTTTGTCCTGCTATTGCAGATTCTGGAATTGGATTAATGATTTGGGGGCAATTAAGCAAAGGAAAAAATATTCAGGTTGATGTGTTTGATGATTTGAAAGATATAATTGATATTGCATGGACAAGTAAAAGTAATGGAGTAATTTATCTTGGTGGTGGTACTCCTAAAAATTATATACAACAGGCAATGCAGTTTAGCAAAGGAGCTGATTACGGAATACAAATAACTACAGATAGACCAGAACCTGGAGGGAGTAGTGGTGCTCCATTAAAAGAAGGAATTTCTTGGGGGAAATTACATGAAAAATCTAAATATGTAGATGTATTTTGTGATGCAACAATTGCTTTGCCTTTAATTTGGGCTTATGCAAAAGAAAATTTACCTTCTTAAGTTAAATACTCTTTCTATTGATCTTTCTAATACACTTGCTGTAGGTACATGCCCTTCTGTATCTAACCTTCCGTAACCTGGACCTTCAGTTGCAGTGGCAGGTAAAAACATTATTATTGTTGGATATCCTCTAATTTCTACTGGTGTATGTCTTTTTATGGTTTCTTCTGCGCCTGAGGATTCATAATTAATTTTAGTAAACTTTACTCTTCCAGTATATCTTGGTCTTATTTTGTCAATTTCTCCAGCAAGAAATTCACAGGCTGGACACCAAGCTGTATAGACATCAACTACTACTGGGATTTGTGATTGAACCACCTCTCTCTCGTAATTTGTCGCAGTTAATTCTAACGAACCTAGATCTACTAATCTTTGTGGTTGTATTTGTTGTGCTTGATTACTTTCTCTTATTAATCTACCGTCAAGTGTTGTATCATATATTCCACCTGTAGTTGCGAATAATTCTGGTTCTATAACTAAACCTTGATCCAAAGCTATTCTTCTTATATTAACATCTGCACTTCTAAGCTGTATTTGTGTTGGTTCATGTATGCCTCTATGTTCTATGTCCGCATAAATAAGATTTGCTCTGAAAAATGCTTCTCTCAATGAAGTTATTCCGTTTCCGTCTACATCCATTCTATTACTTCTTATTCCATCCCAGAAATGCGGTGTGAAAAAACTACAAACTGTAGTAAGTTCTGCTGTTGTGGGGGACATTGTTATTACCCTGCGTTGGCTTTGTCTAAATTCTTGTACTATTGCACCACCATAACATAAATCAGATATTGCAATAACTAATTTTGGTTCTAATTGCTCTACCTTTGTCCTTAAATCAGAATAGGGTAATGATTCAAATTCTCTAAGAGGAATAACTCCTTCTTCACCATGGCCTGTTGCGTAAATTAATAGTGTGTCTCTGTTTCTTTGAAGTTTAAATGATATTTGTGCAAGGGCTGTATCTATTCCTTCTCTATCTAATGAATAATTAACGGGTGATATAAAAGATCTACAATCTGAATTTCTATCTGTTTCTGACACAAAGTAAATATTACATGGATCTATTCCGCTTGCTCTGAGTGTTCTGTAAGCATTTCTTATGTTTCCTCTATGTCTTTGTTCTTCTGCATCATTATTTACTAGTAATGCCAATGTCCTTGCTTCTGGCCTTGTTCTCAGTGGAGTTACGCAGACTTCCTGACCTTCTCCTATTTCTGTTAATGGATTTCCTGTATTACAATCTCTAACTTGTGCTACATCTAAATTTGCATGATCATCATTATCACCAAAATCCCAATCATTGAATGTTCCTGCTATTGTTTGTGGTGTATGACCAGTATTAGTTCCATTATAAGAATAAACCTCTCTACCATCTCTTCTTGGAGTTCTTCTTCGTATTTCAGTAAACAAAGTTGGTTCTCTATCTGCTAATGATGGCTGTGGTGGCTGTGAAGTTGCAACTACTCTAGGACGTTGGGCTTGATTAGTGCTATTTCTCTTTAATACAATGGAACCTATACCAATACTTGCTGCATACACACCAGCTAAAAAGCCTGCAAATTTTAGTCCTTTATTCATATATTTAAGCTAATAGAAAACTTTAAAAGAATAGCGAAGAAATCTTATTACTTTTTAGAGGCTGCTTCTAGCTTTGCTTTTATTACAGACTTTGGGTTTGCGCCTATAATTCTTCCTGTTTCTTTCCCATCTTTAAAGACTATAAATGTTGGAATGCTCATTACTCCTAATCTTGAAGCTATATCTGAATTTTGATCAACATTTAGTTTTGCAAATGTAATTCCTTTCATTTCTTTACTTAATTCTTCTAATACTGGTTCCATTGCTTTGCAGGGTCCACACCACTCTGCCCATAGGTCTATAACTAGAGTCTTATTTGATTTAATCTCTTTTTCAAAATTAGATTTATTTAATTCTAACATAAGAAAAATTCATTAGTAATTTATTTATTAATGTTTGTTTTTAATTTTTAGTTAAAATGCTTTCAATTTCTGAAATGCTTCTTATTCTCCCTACTAAACCTAAATCTAGTAATCTATGCCAATCAGCTTCTGGATATGGCCCTAGCCTACTTTTTCTCTCACGTTCGTTATTTAGTATTTCTCTTCTGTTATATGGCTTGTCTACAACAACAACTCTATAACCAGCATTAGTTACTGCCATCACATGCTTTGGTAAGTCTTCTATGTAAACTACTACCCTCCCGCCAGTTGTTGCTTCTAGCCTTTTTATTTCTACGTCTTTTTCTTCTGTAAATATTATGTAATCATAAGGAATTCTGTGTTTCTCAAGCCACCTTATTGTGTTGCCTGGCCCATCTTTATAAAATTTGCCTGGCTCTTTTGATGAACTTCTAACAGTAACTAGAGCAATATCCATATCCCTTCTTTTTATTCTTTTTAATGTATCTACTACCCCTTCATATGGCGGTGTTTCTACAAGCATTTCTCTTTCTTCAAGCCATTTAAGATGGCCTCTAACGCCACCATTTGCTTCTAGTCTAGCATATACCTTTTGTTGATATGTCTCTAGCCAAGCCCTCATTGAATAAAAATCGCAATCTTCTGCTCTAAGTTTTAATTTAAATCTTTCATTAAGCGCAGCTACAAATACTTCAAATAATGGAAACAATACCCCGTCTAGATCAAAAGCTACAATATTTTTTTGTGGCATAGAACTTTACTTCTTTCATTCACTACTTATAAAATTAATTAAAAAAGAAAATATATTAGCTACACTCTGAATGCCCACAATCTAAACATGTAGGTGAAGAACAACCACCTATATACTCAACATTTGGGCTGTAACACTTAGCACAATGTTCTTGTTTGGACTCTAATTTAAGGTCTGTTAATTTTTTTTGTTCAGTGTCTCCTATTCTTCCTGTCTTGTCTAGATGTCTCTTTAGTGCAATAGATACTGCATGGGGTATTGAATCTACTCTGTTTGGACCAAAGCCCATGGGGCGATCACCTTTTGCAGAGTTAAGATGTTTTATTGCTTTCAATGGATCATATCCTACCTGGAATGCTTTCGACATAAAAATTCCGAGAGCAGATGTTAAACTACTTAGTTCAGTTCCCATTGGTGGAATAGATGTAAATATTTTCAATGGGCCAAGTTCTTTGTCATATACAATATTAACGTGTAAAGGACCATAGCCTGTTTCAATTTCATAATAATCAGAAGAAACGCCTTTAGTTAGGTCTATTTCTTTTTTTTCTTCTTTTTGTATAGTTTTAGTTGGTGTCTTTGCTGTGTTTAGAACTTGTACTTCTTTACAGCCATCTCTGTAAACTGTTAGACCTTTGCATCCTGTTTTGTATGCATAGATATAGGCTGATTTTACTTCTTCAATTGTAGCAGTATTTGGCATGTTTATTGTTTTTGAAACAGCATTATCTGTGTATTTTTGGAATGCTGCTTGGTGATCTATATGTATTCTCCATTGGATATCATGAGAAGAAACAAAAATCTTCTGTATGTTTGTTGGTATTTCTTTCATGCCTCTAACAGAGCCATGATTGTCTGCAATTTTCTTTAGTAAAGTATTTTTGTCTAAACCAAACCAGTTATATTGCTCTGCTACTTCTAGGAATAAAGGAATAACTTCATAGTATACATAACGCTCATCTGGTTCTTCTCCCTTTTTCAACGCATCAACTGCCTCTGCCTGATATCTCTTGTATACTATTGCAAAAAATGGTTCTATACCAGAGCCTTGTAATCCAGCAGTAATAGCTATTGTTCCTGTTGGTGCAATGGTTGTTCTAGCACAATTTCTAGGCTTTGCTTCTTGCCTTCTAAAATAATCGCTACTTTTATCATAAATGCTATCTTTAAAATTATAGAAAACACCTCTCTTGTCTGTTAGTTCTTCAGACGATTCCAATGCCTTCATATTTATGAAAGCCATTATTTCTTCACCAAGAGTTATTGCTTCTTCTGAATCATAAGGTATTCCTAATTTAACTAACATCTCTGCCCAACCCATAACACCAAGACCAATTCTCCTGTTGCCTTTTGACATCAATTCTATTTCTGTCAATACATAATAACTAGAATCTATTACATTTTATAAGAAATGGGTTGCGAATTTTGATGTATGTTCTAATTTCTGATAATCTACAACATATTTTCCATTTAATTGTTTTAC
>CAYJQZ010000029.1:0-8636 GCA_964372555.1 Candidatus Woesearchaeota archaeon
ACCTGCCCCACATCTTACCTGCGCTGGCTCTCCACAAACTGAAATGTCAAAGTTGGCATGCCAGTGATACGGGCCTTTGTGTATTGGATCAAATCCTTTTATTGGTTTTATAATAAAATAATAACCACCAAATATTACTAAAAGGACAACAATAATCCCTATACTATATTTTACTACGCTTTTTTGTGTTTCTTTTTTTGATTTTGATTCATGATGCTCTTGTTTTTCCTGTGATTTTTCCTGCTTCTTTAATTCTTTTTTTTCATGTTTTGTTAGTTCTTCTTGATTATTTTGTTCTTGATCTTCCATTTTTTATCCTTGCTGTGGTTGTACTACTTCCCCTGTTTCTAAATCCTTGTATGGACCCATTAGCTCAACTGCTATGAATACTCCGTTTTCGTCATCGAGTTCTCTTGAAACTTGAGTAAATGCTGCATAGAATGAATCATATAGCTTTGCTTCTTTTGATACAACAACAGTAGGCACTAAAGTTATATCATTTGCTCTAGCAAATGCCAAGCCATTTGGTTGTGCAACATCTAATGTTGTTTCATTAATTATATCTACACCATAATTGTAGATTATATCTCTGTGTCTGCTCACATTGTAACATTCGCTGCAAGATGAATCTATTAAATATGTTAAAGATACTAAGCCTTCAATATTTCCAGTTATTAGGTCTTTGTATGGTGGCACTGCATTTCTTAATACTAAATTCCCGTCTTCTTCTTCTGTTCCAAGTGCTGCCCAATTTTCTTGTATTATTGTATATTCTGATGCATCGCTGGATAATATAAATGTTGGAAGCCTTGTTACTGTATAAGCCTCTATTAGCTCTGCTGCCTGCCTCTCATTTAATGTAGTTTTTCTTGTTATCACAACTCCAGTTGATTCTATATCATCTAGTAATGGTTGCACATCCACACATAAATCACAATTATCTGGATTTATAATTGTAGCTGATACTAAACCTTTTACTCTATGCAAGTTTGTATCATAATAAGGGGGTGTTTGACTTGCAAATACAAAAGCATCACCAACTAACCTTAGTGTTGAATTTAGATTTGTTTTATTTAATTCACCTTTAACTATTACTGTAGGTAATTTTTCTATATTATAATCTTCAATTAACTGCTCTGCTTCAGAAGCGTCTAGTGTTGCTTCTTTAGTAACATTAACATTGCCTGATTTTATTTGATCAACTACAGTATTAATATCAAAACAATTAGCACATGATGCTTCAGTTATAATTGTAAGTTCCAGATCAGCCGGTCTTGCTGATTCTTCTGCTTCTGCTATTTTTTGTTTTAAAGATGAAGTTAGTGATGTAATAAAGAATAAATTGATTATAAATAAAACAACGATAACAATGGTTATTATATGAATAATTGATTGGAAATTTATTTTATCTAACCTCTTTAAAAAATTTGATTTAGCCATTTTAAACGCAAAAAAAAGAAAAAATCAGCAGCCTCCAACCATTGATGGCAGATCAGCTAAACTACCTGCGCCAGATGATTGTCCTCCACTTACTGTTACTTGTGGAGCACTGCTACTTCCAGTACTTACACCTACTATACCAGAACCAAGTTTACTTTTCAAACCAACTAGTTGTACTGTTTGCACAGCTGAAACAATCACTAATACAGCCAATACAACAACCAAAATTAAATTTTTGTTCATTTTTCCCTCCTACTTTAGTTTTGTGCCTCTTGAAGTATTCTTTGAATTGTTGGGCCAGGGTACCATAATGCATACCATCTTGCCATTTCTCCATAAATTTCTTCATCAGAGTATTTGTCACCATAATTTTTGATAAACCATTTTGCCATGCCTTGAGCAGCTTTTGAATGAGCACATCCACATCTTGTTATTATTGTTGGGTTTTGTGGACTACCGCAGCAGTAATCACAAGTAAATGAGTTAACTATTCTCCCCCATCTTTGCTCTTCTTCAGATGTTAGTTGTATTGCTAATCCCTTTTGCCATAGTTGTTGTGCGCCTATAGGATCATCAAAATTTACTCCTGCTTCAGCACCATACCAAGGAGTGCCCTTGGGAATAACGTTATTAATTAAGTCTTGCTGGGCATTTCCAGTAGAAGTAATAATTGATATTTCACTTATTGTTGGAAGACTTTTAACTTTTGTTTTATAACCAGAAATAACTGGATCTTCTCCTGCAGATAGAGGCATAGGCTTAAGAGTCATCTTTGAGCCATACTGGAACTTGCCTAAATTTAATGAGCCAGTACTACCAGAACCGCCAGAAACAAAATCTGCAAATACTTGTGGTATTAAAAGTTGATTTATAATCAGGAATGCCATCAATATTATAATGGCTGTAAATGCAAGATTACTTTTTAGGAAAAATGGTTCTTCTTTCTTTGATTTCTTGGCTTTCTTTACAATGATATTTTCTGTATTTTCCATTATTACAGGATGATTGATGCCATACTAATATAAATATTTAACTTCCTAAACGGTTGTGTGTTTTTGCTTTTATATAGGAAAAAGAGTTCAATTTGTGTTTAGATATGTTTAGATGGGCTAAAAATTCCTCCTTTTACATACAACTTATTGGTTTTTCCAGATAATTCTTTTTTGATTAACCCTTTCTTCTCTAAATCAGATAGTACAAAGCTTAATTTCGTTTTAGAAAAATCAGTCTTTATTCTGAGTGTTGCTTGAGTTATACCCTCTTGCTCTTTTACAATTCTCATAATTTGCTGTTCTTCTGATGTTAAAGCTTTTAACATTATATCAAACTTTTGTTCATTTGTTAGTTGTTTTTGTTCTTTAGTTAGGTGTCTTCTGTTTTCTTCAAGCTTCTTTAGAAGCACTTCTTCACCCCTGCTAAAGAAAATTAGGTAAACCCCTAAGCTGAGCAATGAAAAAATTATGCCCATAAAAATGTTTGTTGTTGATAGTAATGAACTAATGTTAACGCACTGTGAGTTAGGATTACAACCACTCATTGCACTCTGCTGGTTAAGCTTGTAGTTATATGATAAAAGTATTGAGAATAACAATATACTTAAAACTAAAATGGTTCCTCCTATTTTTCTGTTGTTCACAACATATAGTTATGTAAATAGATATAAAAAGCTTCTGTTGCAAAATAAAAGTTTCATCAACATAAGGTTTATAAATAAGATTAAACATAAAAGTAATATGACCTCATATTTTTGCAGGAGTTGCGGTTTTAAGTATACACCCAGAGTACCTAGGACTTCTCCTCCACAAAGATGCCACAATTGTGGTGGATTAAATACTACAGAGAAAGAACCAGATGCCGAGCAGATTATCAAAGAATCAAATTTTGGTTAAGGAAAGTTTTAAAACCTAGTAAATTTCCAAATTGATATGAAGAATAAAAGAGGCATTAGTGTTCTGATTTCTGCTGTACTATTAATTGCTTTGGCTATTGCTCTTGCTGTTATTGTTTCTAGTATTGTTCTAAAAAAAGCTAGAGATTTCAATCCTGATGAATTTGCGCAGGAAAGTGTTTTTTGTGAATCTGTTGGTTTGGGTTATACTGTAGATGATCCTTCTAGTTTAGATATACGATCTGAAGGCGGAGTAGATTTGCTAGAAGGAATAACTCTTGTAAACAGAGGTTCATTTTCTATCTATAGGCTTACAGTAAATGCTCCTGGAACTTTATCTAGAGATTATTTAATATACAATGATGATGGTTTTATTTCTCCTGAAACTGGCAACAACAAATATAATGTTATAATACAAATAGATAAGAGTAATCCTGATAAAGAAATAAGACTGGTGCCAGTAGTAAGAGACCAAGAAAAAAATCAATTTGTAAGATGTACAGACAGGCAACTTATTCTTAATTATGGCCAGGTATGCATGGAAATAAGGGGCGATCCTGATTGTTAAAGCGATATGCTTTTAAATAAGTTAGTTTCTAAAACTATATGCAAAAGAGGTTGGTGAATAAAAGGGGTATAAGCCCACTTATAGCTACTGTAATTCTTATTGGTTTTGCTGTTGCCTTGTTTTTAATTTTGTTTATTTTTGCAAGAGATTTTGTGCTTAAGGCTGGTTCAAAAGAAGAGTGCGGGCCTCAGGAAATGGCTTCACTTAACATAGCTGCAGAGTGCAGTGGTAATCTAAAATGTACTGTAATAAATAATGGAAAAAAGATAGATGCATTTATCGTTGTTGCTTACACAAGTGCTGGTGGAACAGGTTTACCTATTTCATGGACAAGTATTGATACTGGAGAAGAATTTGAAACTGGATGGGATCCATTGGATAGCCAACCAACAGAGGTAGAAGTTATACCTGGTGTTGTAAAAGATGACAGCGGAGAACCTAAACTTGTTATGTGCAGCCAGAAATTAGTAAGAGTTCAAGTTCAACCTAGAACATAAATGGAGGTGTGATTATATGTTCAAGAAAAACAAAAAAGGAATAAGCCCACTTATAGCTACTGTTTTAGTAATTGGATTTACTATAGTTTTAGCAGCATTAGTTATTACCTGGGGAACAAAATTATTTAAGACAACTGTCAGCGAGACAGAAACAACATCAAAGTTTAGTCTTGCTTGTACAACTGGATTAAGATTAGAGGTTTTGAATAGTGATCTTGTTGGAAATAAATTAACTGTTACTCTAAGAAATAATAACCAAGACAGAAAGATAAGTGATTTTAGAGCTGTAGTTATAAATGGTGATGGGACAAGAACAGAGTCTGCAATAAATGCCACAGGCGGAGCAACAAATGAACTTGCATTCCCAGTGCCAAAGAGTTATGAGATAATTCCAGCTGCAGGAGTAACTGGCGCAGATATATACCCTATATTTACAATAGAGGGTACAACTAAGGCTTGTGAAAGTCCTACAGAAGTAAGACTATAGAGGTGAATAAAATATGCTAAGAAAAGATAAAAAAGGAATAAGCCCACTTATAGCTACTGTGCTTATTATTGGGTTTACCATTGTAATTGCTGCTTTGGTAATTACCTGGGGAACAAATTTATTTAAGAGAACACAGGAAACTACTGGTGAAAGAGCAAATATAAATCTTGCTTGTACAGAAACTCTTGGAAACTTAGGATTAAGTGCAACAAAATTAGGAGGCAATCAAGTTTCAATAACTGTAGACAATACAGTTAGAAGAGCCATAGATGGTTTTGTTGTAAGAGTTTATGATGCAACTGGAGTTGCTGATACACTAGACACAGAAGATCCAGAAGATGCTGCACAAATAGCCCCTGCTGATTTTGCAATAGGTGGAAATGATATAAAAATCTACACTGTAAATTACGATGGTGCTGCTATACCTAATCCAGTAAAGGTTGAATTTAAGCCGACTATTTTAGTTGAGGGACAACCGCAGCAATGCCCTGGTGAAGGCGTATCAAAAGAATTATAAACTTCTTTCTTCTTTTTTTTATTATGAAAAAGAAAGGTGATATTTGGATAAGTGCTATTCTATATTTTGGTTTGGGAATTGTTGTTATAACAATACTTCTTGCTGCTGGCCTGCCTGTTATAAATAAATTAAGAGATAAAAATGTGGTTATACAAACAAAGCAAGTTATGCATGCACTTGATCAAAATATAAGAGAGGTTATTAGAGAGGGGCCAGGCAGTCAGAGGGTTGTTACAATGAATGTCAAGAAGGGGGCTTTTATTGTTGATGAGGAATATGAAAAAATAATTTGGGGATATAATAATTCTAAGGCTTTAATAAGTGAACCTTATTTAAATGTTCCTGAAGGCAAACTAACGATAAGAACTGAAAATGGAACCACAAGAGGGAGTTATAATATAATAATATATACAGATTATAGTGATCTTGCTGACATAACAAGGCCACCTGGAAAACCACTTACAATTATAGGCATAAATGATCTTGTTATAAGAAACGAGGGTTTAGATCCTGGTGCTGATTTTGTCAGAGTTAGTATTTCTGAGACTAACAAGTAATTAGAAGGTTTTTTAAATAAATGTATATGTTTTAGTATATACAAAAAGAGGTCATAATGGGTATATTCAGCAATAAGAAAGAGGAAGCTACTGCTCAACAGAAATTACCTACACCACCTATACCAAAACCTGTCGGTGGTCCTAGTTCTGTAAAAGATGAAAAACTTCTTTTTAGAATAGAACAACCAACAATACCAAGTTTACCTGAAGCTAAAGATCTAAGACTTATAGATGTTAGATATCCTTTAATTCCTCCTTATACTTTTGCTAGGATTAGATGGGATGAGCCTTCTAAGGAATTGGTTTACCAGATAGAAGAACCTGAATTGACTGACAAAGAGAAAAAAACACTTGATATTTTAGAAGAGGGAATAAAGGAACTTATTAATTTAAGTTTTATAAGTGTAAATGATAAACAAACTGTTCTTACATATTTAGAGAAAAATATCAGGGTATTGCTTACAGAATTATCTATTGACATAAGCATGGAATCTTATTTAAAAATTATGTATTACATATACAGAGATTTTGTTGGTTTGAATGAATTAGAACCTTTGATGAATGATTATTTTATAGAAGATGTAGAATGTAATGGATTGAATACTCCTGTTTATGTTGTTCACAGAAAATACAGAAATGTTAGAACTAATTTGATTTACAAAGACATACATAAAATGGCTTCTTTTGTTGAAAAACTTGCCCAGAAATGCGGAAGATATGTCAGCTATGCTGAACCTTTGTTAGATGGAAGTTTGCCTGATGGAAGCCGTATCAATGCAACATACACAACAGATGTAACTACAAGAGGACCAACCTACAGTATAAGAAAGTTTACTAAGGAACCTTGGAGCCCAATTCAATTAATGATAAAAGGAACTGCAAGTGCTGAAGTTTATGCATACTTATGGATGACAATAGAATATGAAAATAGTTTGATGATAATAGGTGGAACTGGATCTGGAAAAACTTCTTTCATAAATACAATTGCATTTTTTATTCCCCCACAAGCAAGAGTTGTTTCTATTGAAGACACAAGAGAGTTGCAGTTAGAACATGAGAACTGGTTACCTAGTGTTGCTAGGGCTGGCGTTGGTTTAACAAATTTAGTTGGCCAGAGATATGGAGAAGTTAGTTTGTTTGATTTGCTTAGAGCAAGCTTTAGGCAGAGACCTGATTATATAATTGTTGGAGAAGTTAGGGGAAAAGAAGCTTTTGTTTTGTTCCAAGCATTTGCTTCAATAAGGGGAGATGAAGAGATATTTGTAATAAAAGAAAATAAACCTTTGAGAATCAAAATAAAAGAATTGGAAAATGAAGATATCAATAAACTAAAAGTAATTTCTTATAATACAAAAGAAAAAAGATATGAAATATTGCCTATTGCTGGATGGATTAAACATCCGAAGAGGAATGCATTATATAAAATTACTACTAAAACTGGTAAAGAAGTCACTATCACTGCAGATCATTCCCTATTCACTTTAGAAAATGATGAAATAAAAACTATAAGGGGAGAAAATTTAGTAATTGGAAGTAATATAATAATACCTTCAACTATTCCTTGTGGCTATAATAATATAAAAGAAATAAATCTAATAGAATGGTTGCCTGACTTAAGAATCTACGCACCAGAACTTATAAAACAAGCATCACATAAACTTGGTTATTATCAAGCAAGTGTTTTAGTAAATTGCAAAAGTATAACAGATTATTATTCTCATGGAATAAAAAGTAAACCAGGTGCAATAAAAGCTCAAAAATTCTTAAAGTTAATGGAGGAATCTAATGTAAATTATTCTCTAGAAGAACTAGAAATAAAATATGATGGAATGAGCGAAAAGAGAAAACCCTTCTTAGAAATAGATGAAAATTTGCTTAAATTGTTGGGATACTATCTATCAGAAGGATCTTTGAGTCTTAGTAAAAGAAAATATAGAATTGAGTTATATAATAGTAATGAAGAAGTATTAAAAGAGATGGAAGAGTGTATTATAAAACTTACAAATAAAAAACCAGCAAGAAGGCTTACTGATAGTGGTTGGGGTAAAGCAATAGAATTATCCTTTAATAATAAAATACTTTATGAATTTATAAAAAGATATTGCAAAACAAAATTAGAAAAGAGAATACCTGACTTTATTTTTGGATTAGACAAAAAAAGAATTGGAACTTTTTTAAGTACATTATATTGTGGTGATGGGCACTTAAGAGATAAAGGAATAGCGTATTATACTACTTCAAAAAATCTTGCCAATGATGTAGCACAGATATTGCTTGTTTATGGTATAGTAACTTCAATTTCTGAAAGAAATAGGATTGGAAGGAAAACAACAGATTATGAAATAAATTTTGATGCAAAATATAAAAAAGACCAATTCTTAAAATATGTAAAACCTATAGGAAAAACATGTAATGCAACCAAAGGAATTTTTGACAAAAATCTATTGGGAGATTTATATTGTGATAAAATAAAAAGCATAGAAGTTTTACATTTAGATGAACCTGAATATGTTTATGATATTTCAGTTCATGGAAATGAAAATTTTATAGGCGGTTTTGGTTCAATATTATTACATAATTCTGGACATCCAGGAATGGCAACTATGCATGCTGAAAATGTAAGTACTTTAATTAAAAGATTAGAAACTGAACCAATTAATTTATCTGGATCACTAATTGAAA
>CAYJQZ010000030.1:0-1842 GCA_964372555.1 Candidatus Woesearchaeota archaeon
CAAATTCTTTAAGCGGGAGAGAACAGCTAGCAGTTTTAGCATTTGCAGATGCATTAGAAGTTATACCAATAACTTTGGCTGAAAATGCAGGATTAGATCCAATTGATAGTTTAACTGAAATAAAAGCAAGCCATGATAAAGGACAGATATGGGCTGGCTTAGATGTATTTAGTGGTAAAGTTGTAGATGTTTGGAAACGGGGTGTAATTGAGCCTTTGAAAATTAAAACTCAGGCAATAAAATCTGCTTCTGAAGTTGCTGAATTAATATTGAGAATAGATGATGTTTTAGCTGCTGGTTCTAGAAGTTCTGGGCCACAAATGCCTCCTGGAATGGGACATGGAGACTTTGGGGGAGAGTAAAATTAAATTATGTCTGAAACAAAACTTGTTCAAAAATTTAGATAGGCTTTTAAATCTTTTATTTTTCTGAAGTATCACGATGTTTAACAGTCATTATGAAGAGAGATTACCAGAAGGTATTGTTAATATAATTAGTGGTATAGATCTTGATTCTAGAAGAGAAAGTATGTTGGCTTCTTTGGGTAGAAATAAATTTGTTAAAGATGACAAACCAATTGCTGCTTCTGTTATGCCTAGAGTATTTCCTAGTTTTTATAAAGAACCAGTTCATGATGCCTGCAGATTATTAACTAGATTAATTTTAGACACGCTGTATGACAGAGAAAGAAGTAGTTCTTTGAATGGTTCTGATATGGCTAAAATGTTAAGAGAAGATGGAATTTTAGATCATTTACCTGGTGGGCTTTTTGGTTCTGCGCGTTATGACTTGGCTGTTGTTGGTGAACCTGCTTCTGATAATCCGCCTAAGTTGATAGAATTTAATTTAGTTGATTATGGTGGTATGGGGTGGACACCTAGATTACATAAGGCATTTCTTGATGTTGTACCTGAATTGAGCCATGCTGTTGAAGATGATAAAACTGTTTTTTCTATGGCTAGAAATTTTGCTAGAATGGGTGATCGTTTCTTGATGGTTATGGAAGGAGAAACTACTTATGAAGATTATGATTTGTTTAGAGAAGAAATAGAAAGATATGGAATTACAATGGATATAGTTTCTTTAGATGATTTTGATAATGTTCAGCTTTCTGATAGTGGTGTTGTCTATAAGGGAAGAAGATATTGTGCTTTGTATTTGAAAGCGTTAAGTATGGAAGATGAAATTGCTCAATATAGACCCCATGTTAGAAGAATAATACAATCAGGAGTTCCAGTTTATGAAACTCTTGGTGAGTTACTTTTGGAAGATAAAGGCGCTATAGGCGTATTAGCTGATGGCAGGGCTTTAGATTCAAGAGAAGCTGAATTAGTTAGAAAAGTTATACCTCAGAATTTAGGTTTAGATGATAGACTTATGGATAAATTAAGAAGAAGACCACAACACTTTGTTTTGAAAAAGCGAACTGCTCATATGGGAGAGGCTGTTTATGTTGGTGGAGATATGTTGGCTGTTTTAGATACTATTACAGATCTAGCTGAATGGTGTGTTCAGGCTAAATATAAATTAAATAGAATGGATGCTGTTTCTACAAATGGTGAACGTGGTAATGCTATAGTTGATCTTGCTGTGTTTGTTAATTTTGCTTATGATGCGAGATTACCAGAGCCTGCTAGACTTAAACATTTTGATGTTGGAGGTTTAATGAGCAGAGGCTCTCAAACTTCTCACTTAGTAAATATTTCACAAGGAGGATTTTTTGTTCCTACTTATTTTGCAAATGGCTAGGGAAAATATTGAAGAAAAACTTGTGCCTGCAGAAATTAGATTTTCTTTAGATAGAAAAGTTGCTGAGCTTCTTTTGTTTCTTGCTTCTGGGGG